>NZ_JRJY01000108.1:0-8438 GCF_000801015.1 Aeromonas sp. ZOR0001
ATCCATCTTGCGGGCGGCCAGCAGCGGCAGGCCGAGGCCGCTGGCAGTCTGCGCCAGCGCCAGCCAGGCGACCAGCTCGCCCGCTTGCGCGGCGCTCCACCCCTGCGCCATATAGGCGGGGGCCAACCAGGCCACCACGATGCCGTAACCGCTGTTGATGATGCCAAAGCAGACGATCAGCAACCAGCTGCGGGGCAGGGTGATCAGCCGCTGTTCGCCGTGGGGAATGGCGACCGCGGCGGCCCGTGGCAGACGCACTTTCCACCCTAGCCAGCCGAGGGCCAGCAGCAGCGGCAGGCTCCAGAGCGCCAGTGCCTGCGACCAGTCGAGGCTGGCCGCCAGCCTTGGAGTGAGACTGGCCCCCAGCGCCCCGCCCCCCATCATGCAGGCAGAGAAGATCCCCATCACCAGCGGCACCTTGCGGGCAAAGTGCTGCTTGATAAGGGCGGGCAGCACCCCTTGCACCAGCGCCGAACCCAGGCCGCAGAGCGCGGCTGTGGTGATCAGCAGGGCGCCGCTCTGGGCATCAAAACGCAGGGCACTGCCCGCCGCGAGCAGCAGCAGGGCCAGCCCCAGCAGGGTGGTGGCGCTGGCAAGGCTGCGCAGGCGCGGGGTGAGCAGCACGCCAATCCCGATCAGCCAGAGCGGCAGCAGGGTGAGCCAGGCGAGGGTATCCATCCCCAGCGACAGGGCGCGGCCAATCTCGCCGCTCAGCGGGCCGATGGCGGTAAGAAAGGGACGCAGGTTAAGGCCAATCAGGATCACCAGCACCAGCAGTGCGGTCTGGCCTGCGGGTTGATCCGCATTTTGTTGATTCATCGGGTGCTGTTTCCGGTTCTGGGAGAGACAGGGGGCATTCGGGATGCGGAGTCATCGGGGCTGAACATGGCAGATCACCGTCAAAGGAGGCAAAAGCGCCAGCCTAGCGGGCTCGAAAGTCATTTGGAAATTAAATGATAGAATGGGTTTCAGTGGTTTTGTAAATGGAGTGCCCCATGCTGGATCCCCTGTTACTGCGCAGTTTTGTCGCCATTATCGACACCGGCAGCTTTACCCGCGCCGGTGAACGGGTCCATCTGACCCAATCCACCATCAGCCAGCAGATCCGCCGCCTTGAGCAGCAGCTTGGCTGCCCGCTGCTCGATCGTGCTGGCCGTCAGGTGGTGGCAACGGCGGAGGGAGAAAAATTGCTGGGGCTGGCCCGCCGCATTCTGGCGCTGCTGGCACAGGCCGAGGAGCAGGTGAGCGAGGGGAGCATATCGCTCAGCCTCGGGGTGCCGGAGGATTTTGCCGCAGGCGCCATCACCCCGGTGCTGGCCGCCTTTGCCCGTGACTACCCCGAGGTGCGGCTGGAGGTGGAGAGCGGCCTGAGCCATCACATCTGGCAGCGCTTCGAGGCGGGAGAGCTTGATCTGGCGCTGGTCAAGCAGACGCGCGGGCAGGGGGCGCCCCTTGCCAGCTGGCGCGAGCCGCTGGTGTGGGTTGACAGTCGCGACTGGCCCGCACGGGAACGGGATCCGCTGCCGCTGGTGGTGTTCCCGAGCGAAGGGCTCTATCGGCGGCAGATGACCGAGGCGCTCGATGGCCTCGGTCGGCGTTGGCGTATCGCCTATGTCAGCGCCAGCCTCGCCAGCTTGCAGGGGGCGGTGAGCGCGGGGATCGGGGTGAGCTTGCTACCCAAACGGCTGATGCCCGCCGATCAGCTGGCCCTGACCCAGTGGCCCAAGGTGGCATCGGTGGAGCTGGCGCTCCATGCGGCAAAGGAGGGGGGCGAGCCGCTCAGCCGCTTGAGTTCGGCCCTGATCGCCCTCTGTGACGAGGTGATGGGGCCGCAGTGAGTGGCTCTGTGGGGAAAACTTCTTTGGGGAACAACTGACGTCGGCAAGATAAGGCGGAAAAAGTGCGGGGAAGGATCAGTGATCCTTCCCCTCCGCCAGCTTGCGCTCGTAGTCATTTTTTACGATGGCCAGCGCCGCCAGCACCAGCTCGGGGGCCAGCTCATTGGTTTCCAGCAGTTCGATAAGGTCCACCGCGAGTTTCACCTCGGGCGGGGCAGTTTCCAGTGACATGGGCAGGGTTCCGGTTGCGAGAAGAGGGGGGGATTATACAGGGGCGCCGCCGTTAGCCGAAAGCGCCCCGCTCTATCGGGGAGGGGAGGCACCAAGGTCAGAGGTGCTGGCGCATCTCCTTGTCGATCTCCTCGCGCAGGGCGATGAGCTTTTTGGCGTACTGCTGCAACTGCAGATCACTCTCGCTCAGTGGTTGCCACTGGGGCACCGGGGTCGGTTTACCCTGCTCATCCATCGCCACAAAGATGATGATGCAGTGGGTGGTCTTGTGGCGTTCGGTGTCGGTGGGATGGCGGCTGTAGACATCCACCGCCAGATGCATGCTGGTGGTGCCGGTGTGGATCACCTGGGCGTGAACCTCCACCAGCTGGCCAATCTGGATGGGGCGCAAAAAGCGGATCCCCCCCACATAGACGGTCACCGCATAGCCGCCGCACCAGCCCGCGGCGCAGGCATAGCCCGCCTGATCGATCCACTTCATCACCATGCCGCCGTGTACCTTGCCGCCGAAATTGACGTCGGAGGGTTCGGCCAGAAATTGCAGGGTCAGTTCGCGATTTGGCACAGTTACATCCTTATTGCCTGAAGGGTTTCCCTGAGCTTTGCCCCATCGGCCTGCCCGGTCAAGGGTTCATCCCCGATTCAGGGGGACGGGGTCACTATCTTGCTCTATCGACGGGAACATAGCCGCAGGAGTGACACCATGAAACAGATGCTGGAACAGTTGCTGGGGGCTGGCAAAGGCTGGCTCAACGAAGGCGGAGACAAGCGCAAGGGGCAGATGCAGGGAGCGCTGGCCGGCGGCGCGCTCGGTCTGCTGCTGGGCAATAAAAAAGTGCGCAAATATGGCGGCAAGGCCGCTGCCGTGGGCGGCGCCGCAGCCCTTGGCGGGCTGGCCTACAAGCTCTATCAGGATTGGCAGGCCCAGCAGGCGGCACCGGCCCAGCCCACCCATCCCATCAGTGGGCTGGAAGGCAATGCGCTGGATGCCCGCGCGGCGCTTTTGGTGCGCGCCATGGTGGCGGCAGCCCGGGCCGATGGCCATATCGACGGGGCCGAGCGCCAGAAAATTCAGGAGTACCTGACCGAACAGGGTCAGAGCGATGTCGCCCGCTGGATTGACGCCGAGCTGGCCCGTCCCCTCGACCCCCACGCGCTGGCGCGGGAAGTGACCGATATGGAGCTGGCCACCGAGGTCTATCTCGCCTCCCTGCTTGCCATCGAGGTGGATCACTTTATGGAGCGCGGTTATCTCGATGAGCTGGCGCGCGCCCTCAAACTCGATGACAACCTCAAGGGCAGCATCGAGCGGCAGGTGGCCCAGCTTAACGCCCCCGCCTGATATCCCTCATCGCCATGGATTGCCGATAACGCCCCGCTCAAGGGGCGTTGTTGTTTAGGTTGTTCGTCAAAAGATACGGATGAGCCTATTTGGATTGCGGGACACAGCCCCTAAGATGGCGCAGAACCATCACTTTTTTGCAAGGAGCAACCGTTGGAGATACGCAAGGCAAGCGAACTGGATATAGACGCCATTGTCGAGCTGAACCGGCAGATTGGAGAGATCCACCATCAGCACTATCCCGAAGTGTTCTGCCCCCCTTCGCCAGAGGAGCGGGAGTTTTTGCTGAGCGCCATCGGCGCGGAAGGGCGTCTGTTCTGCGTTGCCGAGCAGGATGGCATGGTGGTGGGCTTTTTGACGGCGCGGATCGATATCAATGAGAGCGTGCCATTTCTCACCCGTGCGCCGATTTGCCGTATCGGCTCCGTGGTGGTGGATGAGCAGCGCCGCTCTCGCGGGATTGGCAAGGCGCTGATCGCCCATTGCGATGAGTGGGCCAAGGCCCGTGATGCTCAGCAAATCCGGCTGGAGGTGATGGCCTTCAACGAGCGCGCCCAAGCGCTCTACGAGGCGCTGGGCTTCAAGGTGCAGTCGCAGATCATGGCCAGATAACCAGTTTCTGATGGCGAGCCAAGGCGCGTCACTCCCCAACTACACAGGCCCGCTACGGGCCTTTGTTCGTTTCGCCAGCGGCTCCTTGCCACGTTACTTTTCACCGAGTTGTGCGGCAATCAGTGCGGCCAGCCGGGTGAGGGCCTGCTCCAGCTGTTCGCTCCAGGGATGGGAGCTGTTGAGGCGCAGGCAGTGGTTGTGTTGCCCCTGACTGGAAAAGAGCGCGCCGGGAGCCACTGAAAAACCGCTGCCCAGCGCCTTGGCGTGCAGGGCGCGGCTGTCGAAATGGGCAGGCAGTGCCAGCCAGAGGAAGTAGCCGCCATCGGGGGAGGAGATCCGCACCTCGTCCGGCAACAACCGTTGCAGGGCCGCCCGCATCTGCTGCTGGCGCTGGGCCAGGGTGTGGCGCAGGCGGCGAAAGTGGGCATCGACGCCGCCCTGGCGCAGCATCTCGGCCAGCGCCAGCTGGCTAGGCACATTGGTGGAGAGGGTGGACATCAGCTGCAGCCGTTGCACCCGCTCGGCATGGGGCCCGGCCACCACCCAGCCGACCCGAAAGCCCGGCGCCAGACACTTGGAAAATGAGCTGCAGAGCAGGCTGTCGCCACGCTGATCCCAGTGGCGGATCGGCTTGGGGCGCTCGCGGCCGAAGTAGACCTCCGCATAGACGTCATCCTCCACCAGCGGCACCCCATGGCTGTTGAGCAGCGCCATCAGCCGCGCTTTGTGACTATCAGGCATGGTGTGGCCGAGCGGGTGCTGCACATTGCCCATCAGCCAGCACGCCTTGATCGGCATTTGGCTGAGGGCGTCTTCCAATAGCGCCAGATCGATACCCACCCCCGGAATAACCGGGATCTCCACCGCCTTGAGTTTCAGCCGCTCGATGGCCTGCAGGGCGCCATAGAAGGTGGGGGACTCCACCACAACCCAGTCACCGGGCTCGGTCAGCACCTGCAGGCTGAGGGAGAGCGCCTCCATGGCGCCGGTGGTGATGATGATCTCCTGCGGATTGACCGCCACCCCGTCGCTGGCGTAGCGCTGGGCGATGGCACGACGCAGCGCCTCGTTGCCGGGGGGAAGGTCGGCCACCGTGCTGAAGGGATCGAGCTTGCGCATGCAGCTGGCCAGGGCCCGCCCGAGCTGGGGATGGGGGAACAGGGTCGGGTCTGCCACCGACATGCCAAGAGGCACCAGATCCCGCGATTTGCTCGCCTGCAACACCTCGAACACCAGATCGTTGATATCCACCGAGCCGCTGTAGTGGGTCTGGCTCGGCGTGTGCTGCACGACCTGCGGCGAAGCGGCTTTGACGTAGTAGCCGGACTGGGGACGGGCGAGGATCCGCCCCTGACTCTCCAGCAGTTGATAGGCCTGCAACACCGTCATGGGGCTGAGCCCGTGGGTCTTGCAGCTCTGGCGAATGGAGGGGATGCGCTCCCCCGGTTGCCAGATGCCATCGTCGATCTGGCTTTGCAGGCGGTCGGCCAACTGCTGGTAAAGGGACATGATCTGGATCAACTGTTATAGGTGTAATTCAATATAACTGCATCTGTTATAGGTGTCATGCTCCGTGATGTACTTGTCACGCACGAAACGTGCAAGGCAAATACAACAAAAGAGAGTGACGCATGATCAATCCGGATGACGTGGTCAGCCTGTCTCGCCTGCAATTTGGCGCCACGGCCCTGTTCCACTTCCTGTTTGTGCCCCTCACGCTGGGGCTATCCTGGATCCTGGTGATCGCCGAGTCGGCTTATGTGATGACCGGCAAGGTGATCTATCAGGACATCACCCGCTTCTGGGGCAAACTGTTTGGCATCAACTTCGTCATGGGGGTCACCACGGGGATCACCATGGAGTTTCAGTTCGGCACCAACTGGGCTTACTACTCCCACTATGTGGGGGACATCTTCGGTACTCCGCTGGCCATCGAGGGGCTGATGGCCTTCTTCCTCGAATCGACCCTGGTGGGGCTCTTCTTCTTCGGCTGGGACAAGCTCTCCCGCGGCAAGCACCTGCTGGTGACCATGCTGGTGGCGCTCGGCTCCAACCTCTCGGCACTGTGGATCCTGATCGGCAACGGCTGGATGCAAAACCCGGTGGGAGCCGAGTTCAACCTGCTGACCCAGCGCATGGAGCTGGTGGATATCGCCGCCGTGCTGTTCAACCCGGTGGCGCAGGTGAAGTTCGTTCACACCGTCGCGGCGGGCTATGTGGCCGCCTCCATGTTCGTGATGGGGGTGAGCAGCTGGTATCTGCTGCGCAAGACGGAAGTGCAGTTTGCCCTGCGCTCCTTTGCTATTGCCTCCGGCTTCGGGCTGGCGGCCATCCTCTCGGTCATTGTGCTCGGGGATGAGTCTGGCTATCGCACCGGCGAGGTGCAGAAGGTCAAGCTCGCCGCCATCGAGGCGGAGTGGGAGACCGAGCCCGCGCCGGCTTCCTTTACCCTGTTCGGCTTCCCGGATCAGCAGGGAGAGACCACCCACGCCGCCATCAAGATCCCGTATCTGATGGGGATCATCGCCACCCGCTCCATCGACGAGGCGGTGACCGGCCTCAAGGATATCAAGGTGCAGAACGAGGCGCGCATCCGCAGCGGCATGGTGGCAGCCGAGGCCCTCGAGCAGATCCGGCAGGGTGATGACAGCCCGGACAACCGCGCCCGCTTCGAGCAGCACGGCAAGGATCTCGGCTACGGCATGCTGCTCACCCCCTATGCCAGCAATATCGCCAAGGCTGGTGAGGCGGAGATCGCCAAAGCGGTCGATGACTCCATCCCGCCAGTGGCGCCGCTGTTCTGGGGCTTTCGGGTGATGGTGGGGCTTGGCGTCACCATGCTGGGGCTGATGGTGGTGAGCTTTGTTCAGCTCTGCCGCAACCGGCTGCAAGACTCGCCACGGCTGCTTAAGACCCTGCTCTGGAGCATTCCGCTGCCCTGGATTGCCATCGAGGCGGGCTGGCTGGTGGCCGAACTCGGCCGTCAACCCTGGACCATCAGCGACGTGCTGCCGGTCTCAGCCTCGGTCTCTTTGCTTCAGCCGGGCCAACTCTGGTTCAGTCTCATCGCCATCTGTTCCATCTACACCCTGTTGCTGGTGGTGGAGCTGTTCCTGTTGCGCCATGTGATCCGCAAGGGGCCCGCCATTCTCCATACCGGCCGCTACAGCGGTGAACAACCCGAACTTGCGAGGATCGCCTGATGGATTACGCAACCCTGAAACTCATCTGGTGGGCGCTGGTGCTCTTCATGATGGTCGGTTTTATCGTGATGGATGGCTTCGATCTCGGCATCGCCATGCTGCTGCCGGTGGTGTCGAAAGATGACGACGACCGCCGTCTGGTGATCAACAGCGTGGGGCCGGTGTGGGAGGGCAATCAGGTGTGGCTGATTGCCGGTGCCGGTGCCCTGTTCGCCGCCTGGCCGCTGGTCTATGCCGCCGCCTTCTCGGGGCTTTATATCCCCATGGTGGTGCTGCTGCTCGGGCTATTTTTGCGTCCGGTCGGCTTTGACTATCGCAGCAAGCTGGCCGATCCGGTGTGGCGCCGCTGGTGGGATCGGGCGCTGGTGGCCGGTGGCCTGATACCGGCGCTCATCCTCGGTGCGGCTATCGGTCTGGTGATGGAGGGGCTGCCGTTTCGCTTCGACACGGCGCTGCGTCTGCACTACGGCGCGTTCGACTTCCACTGGGGCTGGCTGCTCTCGGTGCTGGCCACTGCCATCAGCCTGTTGCTGCTGCACGGCGCCGGTTTTCTGCAAGCCAAGGTGACCGGCACCCCTGCGCTGCGCGCACGGGGGATCGCCATCCTGCTGGCCCCGCTGGTGACCCTCTGCTATCTGCTGGCTGGCTGGCATCTGGTGGATCTGCAAGGGTTTCAGCTGACCGGTGTCGGCACACAACCCTTTGACCCAAATGCTGCCATCAGCCCGCTGATGAAGGGGGTGATCCCCCACGCCGGTGGCTGGCTGCGCAACTATTTTGACTATCCGCTGCTGTGGCTGGTGCCGATCATCGGGGCGCTGGCGCCGCTGGTGAGCGGGATTGCCTCCTGGCTGGAGCGGGGCCGAATTGCGCTGCTGGCCAGCGCCATCGCCTGCGCCGCCATGCTCTGCTCGGTGGCCATCGCCCTGTTCCCCTTCGTGCTGCCCTCATCCCTCGATGCGGTCAGCAGCCTGACCCTGTGGGACAGCACCTCCAGCTACAAAACCCTGGCCATCATGTTCGGCCTCGTGCTGGTGCTGATGCCGGTCAACCTGGGCTACACCGGCTGGGTCTATCGGGTGGTGCGCGGCAAGCTCGACCGTGCCCGCATCAAGCGCGACAGCCATCAACTCTACTGACCTCAAGGGATCTGCTATGTGGTACTTCACCTGGATTTTGGGCCTCGGATTCGCCCTGCTGCTGGGCCTGTGC
>NZ_JRJY01000105.1:0-11370 GCF_000801015.1 Aeromonas sp. ZOR0001
CTGGAGAGTTCGTCGAGGCGCTGGGACTGTTGCTCCAGCCGCCGCTTCGGATCCTGATGGTCGAGCCGCTTTTGCAGCAGGATGAAATCGTGGCGGGCGGCGGTCTGCTGGCGGCTCATCGCCTGCAGCAGTCGCTGCTTGAGGTGGGCGAGGCGCTGAATGCGGGCCTGATTGTCTGGCGCCACCAGCTCGGCGGCAGCCGACGGGGTAGGGGCGCGCAAGTCGGCGGCAAAGTCGCTGATGGTGACATCCACCTCGTGGCCCACTGCGCTCACCACAGGTATGGCGGAGTGGGCAATGGCGCGCGCCACCGCCTCTTCGTTAAAGCACCAGAGATCTTCAAGCGACCCGCCACCACGGCCGACGATCAGCACATCCACCTCGGCGCGCTGGTTCGCTTTGGCGATCGCCGCGACGATCTGGCTGATGGCGGCGCTCCCCTGCACCTGAGTCGGGTAGATAAAGACCAGCAGATCCGGCGCACGCCGCTTGAGCACGGTGAGCATATCGTGCAAAGCCGCGCCGGTGGCGGAGGTGATAAGGCCCACCGCGCGCGGTTCGCGGGGAAGCGGTCGCTTGCGATTCTCGTCAAACAGCCCCTCGGCGCCGAGGCGGCGTTTGAGCTCTTCAAAACGCAGGGCCAATACGCCGTCGCCCGCCGGCTGCATCGACTCGATGATCAGCTGGTAGTCACCGCGCGGCTCATAGAGGGAGACCCGCGCCTGCACCAGCACCTGCATGCCATCCTGCGGGCGAAACGCTACCCGCCGGTTGTTGCCCTTGAACATGGCGCAGCGCACCTGCGCCGACATGTCCTTGAGGGAGAAATACCAGTGGCCAGAGCTTGGCATCGCCAGATTGGATAGTTCGCCGGTCAGCCACACCAGCCCCAGATCTTGCTCCAGGATCATGCGCACGGCGCTGTTGAGGCGGGTGACGGTAAAGACCTGCTGCTCGCGGCCGTTCGCCGCACTGGATGGGGTAAATCGGTTCAAAGGCGTACCTGTGGTCTGCTCCGGCGGGGCCGGGATAAAACGATGGCCGCTATCTTAACCCGAAACAGGGGGAGGGCGTTAAGCAGGAGGCGCCAGCAGCAGAAAAGCAAGATTGGAAACGCTGCCGTTTATCCGGGCAGGCAGTATGGCTCCCGACAAAGCCCTCGCGCTTGCCTGATCTGGCCAAGTTGCGGCTTGCCTCGATGCCGTTGATCTCTCAGGTGCTGCGGATGTTCACGGCGCCACCATCTTGACCAACGTTCACTCGCCCCCAGTTTGGAGTAGCTTATGAACCCCTCAACCCGCTTAAGTTTGACGACCCGTTTGCTGCACTGGTCGGTTGCCTTGCTGATGATTGGTCTGACCCTTGTAGGTTATCTGATGGTGAAATTTGAAATATGGGATCTCTATGCCCTGCATAAATCCCTGGGTGTGATTGCACTGATCTTGATCCTGCCCCGCGCCATTCTCCGCCTTGTTAAAGGGTGGCCTGAGCCTGTGCGTCAATATCCTGTTTACGAGGCATTGGCAGCCAGGGCGATCCACTGGGGTTTGCTGATTTCAACGCTGCTTATTCCAGTGTCCGGTCTCTGTTATTCCGCAGCGGCTGGCCGAGGTGTCGCGATATTTGGCTGGTCTATTATTCCGATGAATCCAGATATCCGTGATCCGGCCAATGTGATTCCATTTAGTGAATCCGTTCGGGATATTGCTCACACAGTCCATATATATTTGCCATATGTCATGCTGGCATTTTTGCTGGTGCACATTGTCGGGGCGTTGAAACATCATCTGCTGGATAAAGATAATACCTTGCTGCGGATGGTGGTGCGAAAATAATAAAGAGAGACACCCATTATTGAGCCAGAAAATATATTTTTGCAGCGGGCGAAATTTATTATCCAGCCCGAGCAAAGAACATTGAGAAGAGAATGATACCGGTGCGAGTGGTCGCCGCGAGGGCAAGAGACAATACAAGGACACAAAACAAGGGGAGGGTGGTCAGAGGCCGCTTGCCCTCTTGGCCCTTTTCGATCATCCCGTTGCATGGGGGTTGGGCTGTGTCGGCACCTACCGGTTTTGCATAAATCACCGGCTAGCCAACTCTTTTGCCCCGAAATGGCGCTTTTCGTACTGATAATCTTGGTTTTTTGGCGTTTTGGCCGCCTAAAAGAGGGCTATGCCATAAAAAATTCAAAAAACTTCTTTACCAGTGACCAATGCGTGAGTAAACTTCGTCGGCAATATTTTACACCCCCACTTCCTCAACGGTGAGATATTGCCATGCTCAGGATTGCCAAAGAAGCGTTAACCTTCGACGATGTACTGTTGGTTCCCGCCCACTCCGAAGTTCTTCCCAATACTGCCGATCTGCGTACCAAGCTGACCTCCGCCATCAGCTTGAACATCCCGATGATCTCCGCTGCCATGGACACAGTGACCGAAGCCCGTCTGGCTATCGCACTGGCCCAGGAAGGCGGTATCGGCTTTATCCACAAGAACATGTCCATCGAGCAGCAGGCTGCCGAAGTGCGCAAGGTCAAGAAGTACGAGAGCGGCGTGGTCACTGACCCCGTCACCGTGCGCCCTGACATGACCATCGCCCAAATCAAGGAGCTGAGCCACAAGAACGGCTTCGCCGGTTACCCCGTGGTGACTGACGGCAATCAGCTGGTCGGTATCATCACCGGCCGTGACGTGCGCTTCGTGATTGACCTCTCCCAGACCGTTGAACAGATCATGACCCAGAAAGATCGTCTGGTCACCGTGCGTGAAGGGGCCCCTCGTGAAGAGGTGGTTGCCCTGATGCAAAAGCACCGTATCGAAAAAGTGCTGGTGGTGAACGCCGACTTCAAACTCAAGGGCATGATCACCGTTAAAGATTTCCAGAAAGCCGAGCGCAAGCCCCACGCCTGTAAAGATGACAAGGGTCGTCTGCGGGTTGGTGCTGCGGTTGGTGCCGGTGCTGGCAACGAAGAGCGCGTCGCTGCGCTGGTGGAAGCCGGTGTTGACGTGCTGCTGATCGACTCCTCCCACGGCCACTCCCAGGGCGTGCTGGATCGCATCAAGGCCACTCGCGACGCCTATCCGGATCTGCAGATCATCGGTGGCAACGTGGCGACCGCCGCGGGCGCCAAGGCGCTGGCTGCTGCCGGTGTCAACGCCGTCAAGGTCGGTATCGGCCCGGGCTCCATCTGTACTACCCGTATCGTGACCGGCGTGGGTGTGCCCCAGATCACTGCCATCTCCGACGCTGTTGACGCGCTGGAAGGCACCGGTATTCCGGTGATTGCTGATGGTGGTATCCGCTTCTCCGGCGACATCGCCAAGGCCATTGCCGCGGGCGCCAGCTGCGTCATGGTGGGTTCCATGTTCGCCGGTACTGAAGAAGCGCCGGGCGAGATCGAGCTCTATCAGGGTCGCTCCTTCAAATCCTACCGTGGTATGGGTTCCCTGGGCGCCATGTCCAAAGGCTCCAGCGACCGCTACTTCCAGACCGACAACGCCGCCGACAAGCTGGTGCCGGAAGGCATCGAAGGTCGCGTGCCGTACAAGGGTCGCCTCAAAGAGATCATCCACCAGCAGATGGGCGGCCTGCGCTCTTCCATGGGCCTGACCGGCAGCGCCACCATCGACGACATGCGCACTAAAGCTGAATTTGTGCGCATCTCCGGCGCCGGGATGAAAGAGTCCCACGTCCACGATGTGACCATTACCAAAGAAGCCCCCAACTATCGGATGGGCTGATAAAACGGGGCCCTGCGCCCCGTTTTTCCACCCTTTTTTTATCCCGTGCCCTTTGTGACAACATCAGCCTGATGCAGGAATAAAATGACTAAAGACATTCACCAGCACCGTATCCTTATCCTTGACTTCGGTTCCCAGTACACCCAGCTGATCGCCCGCCGCGTGCGCGAAATCGGCGTCTACTGCGAACTGTGGGCCTGGGACGTAACCGAAGAGCAGATCCGCGAATTCAATCCGAGCGGCATCATCCTCTCCGGCGGCCCCGAGTCTGTCACCGAAGCGGGCAGCCCGCGTGCCCCCGAGTATGTGTTCAACGCCGGTGTCCCTGTGTTCGGCATCTGCTACGGCATGCAGACCATGGCCGAGCAGCTGGGTGGCAAGGTGCAATCCTCTACCGAGCGTGAATTCGGTTACGCCAAGGTGGAAGTGCTGGGCGAAGCTGGCAAGAGCAGCGCGCTCTTGCGCAACATCGAAGATGCCATCGCCGACAACGGCAATGCCCTGCTGGATGTCTGGATGAGTCACGGTGACAAGGTCACTACCATTCCGGCCGACTTCACCACCATCGCCCAGACCCCGACCTGCCCGCACGCGGCCATGGCGTGTGAGGCCAAGCGCTTCTACGGCGTGCAGTTCCACCCGGAAGTGACCCACACCCGTCAGGGTGCCCGCATGCTGGAGCACTTCGTCAAAGACATCTGCGGCTGCGAATGCCTCTGGACCCCAGCCACCATCATCGACGACGCCGTTGCCCGCATCCGCGAGCAGGTGGGTGACGATGAAGTGATCCTCGGCCTCTCCGGCGGTGTCGACTCCTCCGTGGTCGCCATGCTGGTGCACCGTGCCATCGGCGATCGCCTGACCTGCGTCTTCGTGGACAACGGCCTGCTGCGTCTGAACGAAGGCGAGCAGGTGATGGAGATGTTTGGTGACCACTTTGGTCTGAACATCATCAAGGTTGAAGCGGAAGAGCGCTTCCTCTCTGCCCTGGCCGGTGTTGACGAGCCGGAAGCCAAGCGCAAGATCATCGGCCGCGTCTTCGTTGAAGTGTTTGATGATGAAGCGAAAAAGCTGAAAAACGCCAAGTGGCTGGCACAAGGCACCATCTATCCGGACGTTATCGAATCCGCTGCCAGCAAGACCGGCAAAGCCCACGTCATCAAGTCTCACCACAACGTCGGCGGCCTGCCGGAAGAGATGAAGATGGGTCTGGTCGAGCCGCTGCGCGAGCTGTTCAAAGACGAAGTGCGCCGCGTTGGCCTCGAACTGGGTCTGCCCTACGACATGCTCTACCGTCACCCGTTCCCGGGCCCGGGTCTGGGCGTGCGCGTCCTTGGCGAAGTGAAGAAAGAGTACTGCGATATTCTGCGCCGCGCCGATGCCGTCTTTATCGAAGAGCTGCGTAAAGCCGACCTCTACAACCAGGTCAGCCAGGCGTTCGCCGTGTTCCTGCCGGTGCGCTCCGTTGGCGTGATGGGCGATGGTCGCAAATATGACTGGGTCATTGCGCTTCGCGCCGTCGAAACCATCGACTTTATGACCGCCCACTGGGCTCACCTGCCGTACGACTTCCTCGGTCACGTATCGAACCGCATCATCAACGAGATCAACGGTATCTCCCGCGTGGTGTACGACGTCTCCGGCAAGCCGCCTGCAACCATCGAATGGGAATAAGCGGCGCGCGCCCTTCTGCCCTTCGAGCATAAAAATGCAAAAAGACGCCCTTGAGGCGTCTTTTCTTTTCTCAATCGTTTGCGCCACACATCTTCTTTTTTCGAGCAGCTTTTTCGCCACCTTGCCCCTGTCATATGTGACAGGGGCATTTTTGCTATCCCGCACTAGGCTCTCTCATGCCAATTGAGCCCGCTGTCAACAGCGGCTTGTGGCTGGGGGGAGGGCTGATCGAGTTGCAGATAGCTGCGCAAACGGGCCCATCGTTATCGCGCCAACCGGCAGTGATGACACCCCGGTGGAGACCGGAAACCACTTGAATCAACGGGGCGCAGCCCGACCGGCCAAACGGGTCGGGATCATAGAGCACGGAGAGTTTGATATGTCAGAACAAGCAGTGTTGGTGGGTGGATGGACCGCATATCACAAGCTGACCGCTGAGGATCAGGCGGTATTTGATCAGGCGCTGAAAGGATTTGTCGGGGTGCAGTACGTACCCTTTGAAGTCTCCACCCAAGTGGTGGCTGGCACCAACTACCGCTTCAAGTGCAAGAGCACTGTGCCGCTTGCAAAACCGATCCATGGCGAAGCCGTGGTACAGATCTTCAAATCACTGGACGGGGATGCCCATATCACTTCCATCACCCCGATTTGATTGGATGGTGGGCAAGGCGGGGAGGGGGAATAGCTTCCAACCTGTTTGCTCTAAATCTTGGAAATAAGAAAGACGCCTGAGGGCGTCTTTTCAACATCTAATCACTTTTGAACTGTTATCTCACACTTTGAAAAACTAGCCGAAATTAGAGGTCTTCCACGGGGGGAATATTGCATTATTTACGCACAACCTTAGTTAGCTTTGTTATTCCATCAAAGATCGAACTGATTTGAGTAGAGTCAATCTTTTGCTTTTCTAGATCCACAGTAGTCTGTCCTTTTTGAATAACAAAGTTTCTTTCAGAATTTGATAATGATGAGATTAGCGTACTAGCTGATACAGAATCTGGAGTTGCTAGTGTTTGTAAACTATAAATTGCCATTAAGCGCATTTCAATATTAGTTATTTCATTTTGGTAGTACTTAACTGTATCCATTGTCGAACGATATAGTCGCAAATAGTAAAAAGCAAAAACCTCTACAAAAACAACAATTGAAAAACGAGATATTACACTGAACCAGTCTGTTGATGTTAGGGCTGTTTTTGTATCTGAAAAAGGGCTGTTAAAATAACTGGACAAATCAGTAACAGTGTAAAATAAAATTGCTGCTGCGCCAACTGTGATTGCTGAACCAAAGGTAATGTAAATATTTGCACCCCGAGTCAACTGTTCAATCTCTTTTTGAAGTCGATCTGTAAATTTTTCTCCTAGAGCAATGGCATCATTTTTATTTCTTTTATCTTCTATGCTAACACTACTGCTAATTTTATCTCGCAGGGGAGTATTTTGCTCCACCTCCAATCCATTTTTGATTGAAGACAGAGCGGTGATAAATAATTTTCTACTTACTTCAGACGACAGGTTGATATTTTTATCTGATTTGGAACTGAATTCATGGTGAGTGGGGAAGACATCTCTGCGTACAGAAATAAAAGACTCCAACTCTGATAGATCATGTTTTTCTATTGATTGGTTAATATAATCTTCGTACAAATTTACTGCTTCAAAAATTTCATTTACTCTAGTCAATCGTTCAGCATTAGTCATTGGTTTTGGTGCATAAGAAATCACTTCCTTATAAAGATGTGTTGAGGGCTTAATTGCTAAGTACCAAAATACTGACACCCCCACAAATATAGCGAATATGCCAAAGTTTAATATGCTATAGGTTATGGGGTTAATTGTGTCACGAAATGGGAGGAAATTAATTGCCGCGGTTAGTACGAAAAGTGAGGCTGAGCTGACAACAATATACTGTTTGGAGCGTTCTTTTTGTTCAGTAATAATGGATTGAATTTGAATCTCTTTGTTAGTCATTCTTGAATCCTTAATTTTTCTTTGATTATATGATAATGCTTTGGGTTTTAAAACAAAAATCAAACAATAAACATTTGAAATTGGTGAGCTATATATGACATTTTGAGGCTTTAATTTAAATTATCTAGTGCTGTAGGGTGCAATGAAATTGCACCTCTACTTTTGTTCCTCATACCTTGCACAAAAGCCACTCTGCAAATGGTGCAATGCGCTGCGCTTATTGCACCCTACCTGTTTCGTCAATTCGCTGAGGTGGGGCGGCTGAGTGCTGAGCCTCGCCAAAGCAACAAAAGGGGCGATCTGCGCCCCTACTCTGCTAATGCCCTCGCTTTATATCGTGAATGCTCGTTCGGCGCGGCCTGATAGTCTGCTGACTCACTACCAAGATGCCTGTTTTCCTCATCAGGCGGGCAGAAAAAGCCCACGTTCATTCATACCTCGCCGCTTCCCAGGCGTGTATCGCCTGTTTGCGGATCTCGCCCCAGTGATAGCCGCCGAGTTTGCCGTTTTGCTGGATGACCCGGTGACAGGGGATCATCAAGGCGACGGGGTTGGCCCCCACCGCCAGCCCCACGGCGCGGGCGGCTTTGGGATTGCCGACGGCGCTCGCCACCTGGGCGTAGCTCACCACCTTGGCGGGCGGGATCTGCAGCAGCGCCCGCCAAACGCTGATCTGAAAGTTGGTGCCGCTCACGTGCAAGGAGATGGGGCGATCCGGCACCTTGCTGCCATCGAACATGGTGTTGATGATCCCTTGGGTGCGTGATGGCGCTTCTTGCAGCGTTGCCGCAGGCCAGTGCTGGGCGAGGGTGGCCAGCGGTGCCTCTGGGGCCTTTTCATCGAGAAACGAGAAGTTGCACACCCCCCGCGGGGTCAGGGCGACAAACGCCTGGCCGAAGGGGGTGTCGTGCACCCCGTGATCGATAACCAGCCCGGCCCCGCGCTGCTTGTACTCGCCCGGCGTCACCGCTTCGAGCTGCACGAAGTGATCGTAGAGCCGCGAGCCGCTGCTAAGGCCCAGGGTATCGGCCACCTCAAGCAGGGGGCGCGACTCCTGCAGCAGCGTCTTGGCCCGCTCCAGGGTCAGCACCTGCAGATAGCGTTTGGGCGTCACTCCGGCCCAGCGGCTGAACAGCCGCTGGAAGTGAAAGGGGCTTAAGTGAACGTGCGCCGCTATCTCGTCCAGAGTGGGCTGGCGCTCCACCTGACTTGCGATAAAACGGATGGCATCGGCGATGCGGGCGTAATCAGACATAAGGCGCTCTCACAATAAGGTTTCGGTCGCAGGGTGTTGGGGGCGACAAGGTCATGTGCGACAAATTGATACCCCACCATCGGCCAGCAGGGCAATGCCGGTGGTAAAGCTGGATGCATCGGACGCGAGATAGAGGGCCGAGAGGGCGATCTCCTCCGGTTGGGCCAGCCGTTTGAGGGCATGCATATTCTGCACAAAGGTGAGACTCTCCGGCGTATCGGCAAAAGCCCGCCCCATGGGAGTGTCGGTGCCCCCCGGCAGCAGGGCGTTGACCCGAATCCCTTGTGCCCCATATTCGGCGGCCAGCACCCGGGTCAGGCCAATGAGGCCTGCCTTGCTCGCCGCATAGGCCGCCATGCCGGGCAGCCCCAGGGTATGGCCGACGAAGGTAGAGGTAAAGATAAGCGAGCCGCCGCCACGCGCCTGCATGGCGGGGATCTGGTACTTGGCCCCCACAAAGGCGCTGGTGAGATTGGTATCCAGCGTTTCTTGCCACTGCGTCAGCTCAAGCTGCTCTACGCTGCCCGGCGTGCCTGTGGTACCTGCGTTGTTGAAGGCGATATCGAGCCCGCCGAAACGGGTTAGCGCGAGCTCCACCAGATCGCGGGCGTAAGTCTCGCTTTTCACATCCCCCGCCAGACTCACCGCCAGGCCCCCCTTGTGGCGGATCTCCTCCACCAGCAGATCCAGTTCGGGCTGGCGGCGGGCGCCGACGACGACGCAGGCCCCTTCGCGGGCAAACAGGATGGCGCTGGCGCGACCGATGCCGGAGCTGGCGCCGGTGATAATGGCGACCTTGTTGGACAGTAATGACATGGCAGTTCCCTCGCTGAGTGTGTTGTGCGCCTGCTAAGTGGTGCACAGGGTTGGCTGTGGGTTGGAACTCCAATAGGTTCCAACCGACTTGGGTTTGGCCCCCACTATGGCAACCACTCCTCGCTGGAACGACCCGAATCTTGCTCTCTTTGTTCCGAAGTCGTTTTGCTACATGTCGATACAGGCCTTCGCGTCAACAAAAGGGGAGAACTGAGCCCCGAATTCTTTATAATGCCCCCCTTTAAAATCGCCGGCCCCAGGTTCGGCGCGCGCTGATGGTCGCTGTGCCATCAGGCAGATCATCAGGATTGAGAAACGGTTATGCATACTCTGGAACAGCTGCGCGCAGGTGAACTGTGCGGTGCCCGCCATCTGAAGCTTTGTGAAAACCTGACGGAGTTCCCCACCGAGATTTTGAGCCTGAAAGAGACGCTGGAGGTGCTGGATCTCACCGGTAACCAGCTAAGCGCACTCCCTGACGAGCTGGCCGGGTTCAGCAAACTGCGCATAATCTTCTGCTCCGAGAACCGCTTTACCGAGCTGCCCGAGGTGTTGGGGCGCTGTCCCGCGCTCACCATGGTGGGCTTTAAGGCCAACCGGATTGCTACCGTCTCGGCCAGGGCGCTGCCTGCGGGGTTGCGCTGGCTGATCCTGACCGACAACGCGGTGGAACAGTTGCCTGATGAGCTGGGCCAGTGCGACGCCCTGCAAAAGTTGATGCTGGCGGGCAACCGCCTGCGCGAGCTGCCGGCGAGTCTTGCCAACTGCCGTAATCTGGAGCTGCTGCGCATCGCCGCCAACCGCATCGAACGCTTCCCCGAGTGGCTGCTCTCGCTGCCGCGCCTTTCATGGCTCGCTTACTCCGGCAACCCCTTTAGTGAAGGGGAGGAGGCGCGGGCCATCGATGATGCCCATGTCACGCCCATTGCCTGGGAGACGCTGGCGCTGGGCGAGTTGCTGGGGCAGGGGGCATCCGGTGTTATCCATCGCGCCACCCTTGTGGCTAATCCTGCTGATGCAGTGATTCAGGCGAGCGATAGAGGCGATGGCAATCAGGTGGCGGTCAAGCTGTTCAAGGGGGCGGTGACCAGCGATGGCTTGCCCCGCTGCGAGATGGCGGTATCGCTGGCGGCGGGCACTCATCCCAACCTTATCAAGGTGATGGGCAAGGTGGCGGATCACCCCTCCGGCATTCCGGCGCTGGTAATGGAGCTGATCGATCCGGCCTTTGCCAATCTGGCCGGGCCGCCGAGCCTGGACTCCTGCACCCGGGATGTCTATCCCGAGGGGCTGCATCTGAGTGTGCCGGATGCGCTGGCGATGGCCCACGGCATCGCCTCGGTGGCGGGCCATCTGCACCGCGCGGGCATCATGCACGGGGATCTCTACGGTCACAATATTCTGTTTACCCGCGGGTCTGACGCGCCGGCTCGCGCCCTGCTGGGGGATTTTGGCGCCGCTTCCTTATATGACCGCTGCGACCGCGAGCGGGCCGTGGGCCTTGAGCGTTTGGAAGTGCGCGCCTTTGGTTGCCTGCTGGAAGAGCTGTTGGCCCATTGCGATACGCAAGACTCACCGCTCGATGGGTTGCATCAGCTCAAAGCGGCCTGCCTCTCGGAACTCCCCGCCGATCGTCCCGATTTTGCTTATATCGAGCGTCAGCTGGCGGCCGCTCGCGCCACACTGTCGTGATCTTTCTGGCGTTGGCAGGCACGTTTTGGCCTGCTAACGTCATTCCTTTTATTCATTCATCGCCATACACCCATGACGTTTTTGCATGGATAGGTGTGCCTCTGCCCGTCATAAACGTACCCAATAGCGCCGATTGAGACAGCGAGGCGCACGGCAAGGTGACGTCCCGTCATTCGCCTGTCCCGTCCTGAATATGGTTTACACCTTTCCCCCCAATAAA
>NZ_JRJY01000157.1:0-1328 GCF_000801015.1 Aeromonas sp. ZOR0001
ATGAGCCTGTAAATAATTCTGTGTAACTGCCCACTCCATTACAGGTGACCGTTCAGGCGATCACCGAATTCGATAATAAAGCGATTCAGAGCAAGCTTCCAATTCTGGATTGGCATGGTCCACTTCTTTGAAGCCTGCTGTATCGCGAGAAACGCCACTTTGAGCGCCGACTCATCGGTCGGGAACAGCTTCCTTTGTTTGGTCGCTTTGCGCAGCACGCTGTTCAGTGACTCGATCGCATTGGTGGTGTAGATCACCTTCCGGATCGCGGGGGGATAATCAAACAGCGTGATCAGATTGTCCCAGTTCCCCTGCCAGGAGCGCGCTATCTGCGGGTACTGGCTATCCCAGCGCTCGCCGAAGGTCGCCAGCGCCTGCTGAGCCTCACGTTCCGTCGCAGACTGGTATATCTGCTTCAAATCCGCCGTCACCGCCTTGTAGTCTTTCCAGGAGACGTAGCGCAACGAGTTGCGGACCATGTGGACGATACACAGTTGCACCTTGGTCTGGGGATACTCCACGGCAATGGCATCAGGGAAGCCCTTGAGACCATCCACACACGCGATCAGGATATCTTCCAGGCCGCGGTTCTTCAGTTCGGTCAGGACCGACAGCCAGAATTTTGCCCCTTCGGTCTCGGCCAGCCACAGGCCCAACAGCTCCTTGTGACCCTGCATATTGATACCCAGCGCCAGATAGAGCGACTTGTTGATCACCCTTTGGTTCGCGCGGATCTTCAGCACAATACAGTCCAGATAGACGATGGGATAGAGCGGATCCAGCGGTCGGTTTTGCCATTCGTGGACCTGCTCGATGACACGTTCGGTCACTTTCGATACCAGCCCCGCCGAGATGTCGGCGTCATACATCTCTTTGAACGCGTCCACGATATCCCGCGTACTCAAGCCCTTGGCGTAGAGGGCGAGGATCTGGTCGTCCATCTGGGTCAGGCGGGACTGGCCCTTGCGGACAAACTGAGGCTCGAAGGAGCTGTTGCGGTCACGAGGCGCCTGGATGGTGACCTCTCCGTGCTGCCCTTTTAGGCGCTTGGTGGAATAGCCATTACGATTGTTGCCGGTCCCGCGGCCTTGTGGGGCGTGTTTCTCATAGCCCAGATGCGCGTCCATCTCGGCATTGAGGGCGGTCTCGACGGTGAGCTTGATCAGCTGCTGGGTGAGGGTGCCGAGATCTTTTTCAGATTTGATGTCTTTGGCCAGCTCAGCGGCCAGTGCTTTGAGTTTGTCTTGGTCCATTTGCTTACCCACGAAGGTATCCTTTTGAAAAAGTTACTTATTCGTGGGCGGTTACACAATTGGATTTACAGGCTC
>NZ_JRJY01000119.1:0-282 GCF_000801015.1 Aeromonas sp. ZOR0001
TTGCTCGACAAATTGCCCGGCTGTAAAGGGGCTCATCCCAATCGGGTCGCTCCCGAGATTGAACAGGCCATACTCGATTACTCCCTCACCAGACCAACTCATGGCCCGCTGCGGGTCGCCCAAGAACTGGCTCTGCAAGGCATCAATGTCAGTGCCGGCGGCGTGCGTGGCGTGTGGCAACGTCACGACTTGCTCTCCAAACACGACCGCTTGTTGCGCCTCGAGAAAACCCACCGTGAGCAGACCATTGAGCTCAATGACGAGCAAATTCGCCTGTTAGAG
>NZ_JRJY01000025.1:0-8837 GCF_000801015.1 Aeromonas sp. ZOR0001
AGGCGCTGGGGCGCCCTATGCAACACGTAATTGGGACATAGCCTTCTTTTTGGCTGTGTTACGATTAGGACTGGTAAGTATCAGGCCGGAGACCTCTCCTGCGCAGAGGGCGCAAAGGGTCGCAGCCGCAGGAAGAACACCGGCAATACCACCAGCACCATCAGGAAGAAGATGCCGCCGCCGAGAGGCTCGAACAGCACGCCGCAGAGTGCCATCAGCGCCGCCACCGTCATGCCGAGGCCAAGGGCCGCATAGAGCGCCTGAGTCGGGATCAACTGCTCGGCAGGCAGCTGGCGAGTCATGAAACGCACCGCCCCCAGATGGCTCATGCCAAACGTGACCGAATGGAGCAACTGCCCCAGCACCAATACCCACAACTCGGTCGAGGCACCCAGCAATACCCAGCGCACCACACAACCGATGGCACCGGCGATAAAGAGGCTCTGGGCGCCAAAGCGCTGCAAGAAACGCTTGTCGGCGGCGAACATGCAGATCTCCGCCACCACCCCGAGCGCCCAGAGATAGCCGATGATGGTGCCGCTATACCCTTGCGCCTTCCAGTAGATGGCGCTGAAACCGTAATAGGCGGCGTGGCTCCCCTGCAGCAACGCGGTCAGCAGCAGGAAGCGGCGCACCGGTGCGCTGCGCAGGGTCGCCAACAAAGAGGCCTTGGCCCGCTCGCCCTGACTATCTTGCGGTGCAGGATAGAGCGGCAGCCAGCTGATCAGCAGCATCAGCACCAACCCCGCCACCATGGTGTGCAAAATCCAGTCGCTGCCGAAGTTGCCCACCAGCGCCCCCACCAGCGTCGAGGCGACGATAAAAGCAAAAGAACCGCACAGCCGCACCTTGCCGTAATCGAGGTGGGCCTGCACCACCATGCGGGTCGCCAGCGCCTCCCCCACCGGCATCAGGGTCGGATAGATAAAGTTCGCCAGCAGGGTCAAGCCCACCAGCCACCAGAGGTTATGACTGAGGTAGAAACCGAGAAACGCCAGCAGACTGAGCAGGGAGAGCAACCGGGTCACCGGCAGCAGATGGCCCGCCCCCTTGATCTGCCCCATTACCATCAGGTTGCCGGCAAAGCGGATCGCCATCCCCGCCCCCAGCAGCAGACCTATCATCTCGGCGCTGACGCCCACCCCCTCCAGCCAGAGCGACCAGAACGGCAAGTAAGCGCCGTAGACAAAATAGAAGGCGCCGAAAAAGAGCGCTAACCAGGAGAACGCGGGCATAGATCCTCTGCAACCGGATGACGGGAGCAGAATGATAACCCATCCTCCCCGCAGATCCCGATGGAAACCCCGCGCAGAAAACGAAAAAACTTCAATAAAATTGAACTATTACCGAAGAAGCGGGGTCTACCTGATAACACCTCCTCCTGGTTAGTGTTGCAATCCTTCCACCCGCCCATGGCGGGTTTCTTTTTTTAGGCAAACATCTGCTCTGCTCCATCGTCACAACATGGCGACCACAAAAAAGGGGCCGAAGCCCCTTTGATCATCTGCGTCTGTTGTTTGCTCTTTAGAATACGTATTTGACCCGAGCGCTCAGGTTGCGGCCCGGTTCGGTCATCATGCTGTTATCGGAGCCTTCGGCACGGCCGGCGATGCGCTCGTAGCTGGTGTACTCCTTGTCAAACAGGTTGAAGACCCCGACGTTGAGCTGCAGGTCGGTCATCGGGTTGAACTGGGCGTACATGTCCACCACCCCCCAACCGGCGCTCTTCACGTAATCGTTGCCTTTGGCATCCTTGCGCACCTTGTCCATATCGTCGGCAAAGCGCAGCGCGGTGTTGAAGTTCCATTGGGACTGCTCCAGACGCACACCGACCGAGCCGTTGAGCGGGCTCAGGCTGTTGATGTTGTTGCCATCCCCATCCTTGCCCTCGATGTAGGCGAGGTTGCCCCAGACGTTGACCAGATCCGTCAACCAGTAATCCGCTTTCGCTTCGATCCCCTTGGTGGTCGCCTTGCTCAGGTTCTGGTACTGGTAGACGGCGGTGCGCCCCTCTTTGCCCACTTCCACCATCTCGATGAAGTCTTCAAACTTGTTGTAGAAGCTGGCTACTTCATAGCTGAAACCGTTGCTGCTGCCACGTACACCAAGATCGATGCCGTCGCTGCTCTCCGGGTTGAGGTTCGGATTCGGCTCGATGCGATAGCCATAAGCCTGATGGTTCAGGGTGGAGAAGGCGCTGTCATACATGGGCGCCTTGAAGCCGTGGCTGTACTGGGCAAACAGGTTGGCCGCCTCGTGCGCCTTGAACACCAGACCCAGCTTGGGTGACAACTCCCCTTCCGAGAACTTGTGCAGCTGATCGCCTGTGTAGGCGGGATCGTTGTCCGGCGTCATCCGGTAGTAGTCATAGCGGGCGCCCGGGGTCAGCACCCAGCGCTCGCCAAACTTCATCTCGTCGAAGGCCCACAGGGCGCCACGCTCGCTGGTGGTAGCCGGGAAGCTCAGCTCGTTGTAGCCGACAAAATCACCGGGAGTCGTCGGCCCCTTGTAACGGGTACGTTCGTTGTCGGTGTGCTCGTATTCAGCCCCCCAGGCCAGACGGTGGTTGGTGACCGCCTTGTGGAACTGCAGCTGGGCGCCGAGGTTCTTCTGATCGAATACGTTGTGATCCAGAGAGTTCTTAGTCACATAGGGGTTGCGCGGGTTAACCGGATATTTGGATGAGGCGTACTGATCCAGCGTCTGCTTGGTGCGTCCGAAGTAGACCTTGGTATCCATCCGGTCGGCCCAACCCTGATTCAGCGCGATGCCGTGATCCAGCACCAGCGAGAGGTTGTCGGTCTGCTTGTCGGTGATGGGCTGCTCAAAGACACGGGCAGTACCGGTACCGACCTTATTGAGCTTGATCGCGTCCGGCTCCTCACCATCGGTCAGGTAGTCAACGGTCAGCTTGAGGAACTGCTCATCGGAGAGGTTCCACTTGCTCTTGAGCAGCAAGGCGTGGGTACCGATATCGAAGTCGTTCTTGGTGGAGTCGAAATTCTGGGTCACACCGCCATCGCGCCAGGTGTAGCGCAGCAGGTTCTCCACTTCACCAGTGCGCAGGGCACCGGTAAAGCCCGCCATCTTCTGGTGGCTGCTGGAGGCGTAACCGCTGGTCACGTCCAGATAACTATCCTTGCCCTTGAGGAAATCGCTGGCATCCTTGGTGGTGATGGCAATCACGCCACCCAGCGCATCGGAGCCGTAGGCGGCAGAAGCGGGCCCCTTGGCCACTTCTATCTGCTTGATCATGTCGGTATCGAAGTAGCTCTGGCCGACACCACCCTTGCTGTAGGCATCGTTCTGGCGCACACCGTCGCGCACCACCTTGACCCGGTTTTCACCCATGCCTCGGATGACGAAGGTCTGGGCATCCCCTTGGCCGCCGAGCACGGTCACACCGGGTTCGTAGCGGAACAGGTCGGCGACGTTGGTGACGACCTGCTCTTCAATCTGCTTGGCGGTGATCACCGAGATGGGGCCGGAGACATCTTCCAGTTTTTGCTCCATCCGTGAGCCGCTGACGACCACGACTTCATCCGCCTTCTGGGTGGCAGCAAAGACCTGGGAGGAGAGACCGGTCGCCACGGCGAGGGCAACCAGAGAGAGTGCGTTATGATGGGTCACAGCGAATCCTTATTGAGAACTGTTATCAAACAGGCCGCATATTACCCGGCTCCCGACAAAGATCAACAATAAACGAAATCATTCTCATTTTGCTTTGAACCAAATTGGTTTTACACTGTCGCCCTGTGTTGCCCTTATTCTCTATTAGCCCCCCGAGATGCACCGGCATCCGGGCATATCAGCCGTGAGATCCCATGATTAGACGACTTCCCCTGCTCGCCCTGCCGCTGCTGCTGGCAGCCTGTGCCACCCCCACCCAACCGACCCAGTCATCACAGTTGCAGACGCTCTATGACTACCGGCTAAGCAGCGAGGGAGACGCAGACCTGACGCTGGAGCAGGCAATCGCGCGCATTGCCGACGCCGACATCATTCTGGTGGGTGAGCTGCACAGCCATCCCGCCGTGCATCTGTTGCAATCGCGCCTGCTGAGCGGGCTCTACACCGCAGGTCAGCAGCACGGTCGGCCATTGGCCCTCTCCATGGAGCAGTTCAGCCGCGCCGATCAGAAGACGCTGGATGCCTATCTGGCGAACCAGATTGGTGAAGCGGCCTTGATCCGCGAAGGCAACGCCTGGCCCAACTATCCGAGCGACTACCGCCCGCTGGTAGAGTTTGCCAAGGCTCACCGGATGCCGGTGATCGCCGCCAACGCCCCCAAGCCGCTGGTGAGCTGTGTCGGTCAGGAGGGGGCTGAGTGGCTAGACAAACTGCCCGCGTCGCGCCGCAGCCAGCTGGCCCGCCAACTGACGCTGGGGGATGACCCCTATCGCCAGAAATTTATGGCCTCCATGCACCATGGCGATGCCGACAGCAACGCCCGCCGCTTCGCAGCCCAGACCAGCTGGGATGACACCATGGCCGAGAGCATGGTGGATTATCTCGCCAAGCACCCGGGCCAGCAGATCATGCATATCGCCGGCAATTTCCACGTCGAGGGGGGGCTTGGGCTCGCCAGTCGCATCGCCAGCCGCAATCCTGCCCTCAAGGTGGCGCTGGTCGTGCCCCGCATAGATGAGACCTCTGTTGCAGATCCCGCAGCCGATGTGCAGGTAACCATCATGCCGCTGCCTAAGCGCTGGCAAAACAGTGACGAGATGAAGCAAGATATGGGCGCGCTGCATCAATCCCGCAGTCGTGACTGCAGCCAGTGGCTGCAACCCTAATCTTCCAGGAAACGGCGGGTAAAATATGGATGTGTTACTGATCATCGATGTGCAGCAAGGCTTGTTCAACGAGCCCCGTTACCGCCAGGAGCAGGTGCTGGCCAATATCAATCGGGCTGCAGCCCATGTCAGGCAGCAACAGGGACGGGTCATCTATATCCAACATGACTCGCCCCCCGGTACCGAACTGGAACCGGGCACCCCGGGTTGGCAGTTGCACAGTGCGCTGCAACCGGCCAAGGGGGAGAGCCGGGTACGCAAGACAGCCTGTGACAGCTTTCTCGATACCGAGCTTGCTTTCCTGCTGGCCGAGCAGCCGGTCGATCGACTCATTCTCTGTGGCTGCGCCACCGATTTTTGCGTCGATACCACGGTGCGCAGTGCCGCCTCCCATGGGTACGAGGTGCTGGTGTTGAGCGATGGTCACACCACCGCCGATCGCCCCCACCTGAGTGCGGCCCAGATCACCGAGCACCATCACTGGATGTGGCGCCACCTCAGCCTGCCGGAGGGGCGCAGTGTGACCCTGCTCACCACCGACGAGCTGATGGCAGTAACACCCGCCCTGCAGCCGTGCTAATCTGCGAGCCTCGCCTCGTTTCTCACTGGAGTCTGTCGTGCGCCTGTTGTCTGCCACCCTGTTGTTGATTGTTCCCCTGCTGTCGGCCTGCTCCAGCTTGCCCGGCCAGAAGTATGACGGGCCGGAACCCCTGTTTCTGACCCACATCAACGAGGAGGGGAGCAAGCGGTTCACCTTTGAAGCCGCGCCTAACGACACCTTGCCACGCGGCCTCTCGGCGGCCCAGAGCCAGCGGCTGCTGGAACAGCGGGAGGCGTTACAGGAGAACCTGCTGACCGAGACCCTGGCGACCAAGCAGTATTGCCGCCAGGGCTACATCGTACTGAGCCAGACCTCCTGGAAGGTGCGGGGAGAGTGCAACGAAACGGCCACCGATGCCGATCGTCGCGCTTTTCCCAACAAGGCCAGCTGGCAGGATTGAACTGGTGGATGAGATAACGCAATAAAAACGGGCAGCCCAGTGGCTGCCCGTTTTGTTATGACGGCTGTCGTGGTCGACAGGGATCGTCAGACCGGCGCATCGGCCGGGCTGGTGAGCTCGGCACCGTTGTCGATGCGCTTGTGCCCTTCCACCAGATGGACGAAATCCACCAGCTCGTCACCGGAGACCGCGAACGCCTGGCCGAAGCCCTTGACGAACAGCCCCTGCTCCGGCTTGAGGCGGAACAGTTTGAAATCCTTGAGGTTGGAGAGACCCTTGATGATCTCGCCAAAACGACCTTCCAGTGCCGCCACCGCCTTGCTCCAGCGGGCGTCGTCACGGGACACCACTTCAGCCACCGCATCGAAGGTCAAGCGCTTGCGGGCAAACAGCTCGCGGGCACCGCTCTCATCCTCGATCAGCATCAGGGATACCCGAGGCACCTGTTGCAGGTTGCGGGCGTGGCGGGCGATCTCGGAGATCAGCACATAGTAGCCATCTTCCTGCAGCACGAACGGGGCATAGCTGGCGTTGGGATTGCCTTCGCCATCGACGGTGGCGAGCTGCAGGGTGCGGCAGCTGTCGCGAAACTCGCGGATCTCCGGTTGCAGGCGGTTCTGCAGACGCTCCTGACGTTCACTCATGCTTTGACTTCCTCTTGAGAGTTGTGGCGCAGCGCCATAAAACGGGTGACCTGATCGTCCAGCAACTGGCGTTTCTCGTCGCGACCCAGATAGACCTTGAAAATGCAGCGGCCGAAGTGACCGAAGAACTGGAAGGAGTGCCCCTCCTTGCCCATAAACAGCTTGCTGACCAGCGCAATCCCCGCCACGTTGTCGAGCTTGAGATGACCATGCAGCTCACCGTTGCGGCCCATCAGGTTGTAGTAACCGCGTGCGTCCTTGCCTTTCGGGAAGGGTGCTTTGACCTCGAAGATGGAACCTTCTGATTCGACGATGGTGGTCACCGGGCCCCAGTCGGCCAGATCTTCCAGCAGACCTTGTGCGCGATCGGCGGGTAGCAGGGTCACCAGCTCGGCGGGCAGATGGCGAACCACCTCCCATTCACTGATGGCAAGCTGGGCCGCCAGGGTGGACGGATGAGCGCCGGGATCCTGCTCCAGCAGCGCGTGAATGCGTTGTGCAATGCTCATGTTTTCTCCCTCTGCGGGACCATATTGTCCCGCTGTTTATCATGGCGGCTACTCTAATAAAGCACCGAAACCAATGCAATTGATAATTGCTATCATTATCAGTGCATTTTTTCCAAAGCCTTGATATTCTCGGCGGCACACCCGTTTCATTCACCCCTTCGGAGGTTAGCATGGGCCGTCGTCTTGCCCTCGCCATCACCCTGCTCTGCAGTTCACTCTCTCCCTTCTCTGCCGTTGCCGCCGACGGCCAGAAAGAGCGTATCGTCAGTATCGGCCCCGCCACCACAGAACTCATTCTGGCCCTTGGTGGTGAATCGAGCCTGATCGCCACCGATGTCAGCAGCCCCTTGCCAAAAGGGTTGCCCAAGGTGGGTTATCACCGGGCACTGGCCGCCGAAGGGATCCTGAGCCTCTCCCCCACCCGACTGGTGGGCAGCGACGAGATGGGCCCGGCCCCGACCCTGGATCAGCTGCGCCGTGCCGGGGTCAAGGTGGAGGTGCTGGATACCGCGCCGACCCTCGCCAACCTCAATCAGCGTATCGACACCCTCTCCAGCCTGCTGGGCGATAAAGCCGCAGGCGATCGCCTGAAGGCGGAGATCCAGGCTCAGACCGATCAGCTGGCGGCGCAAGCCAAACAGAACAAACCGCTCAAGGTCGCCTTCCTGCTGCTGCACAAGGGGCAACCCACCAGCATCGCCGGAGGTAACACCACTGCCAGCGCGCTGATCTCGCTGGCGGGCGGCATCAATCCGGTCGCCGAATTACGCAACTACAAGCCGGTATCCGCCGAATCCCTCATCGAGATGCAGCCCGATCTGGTGCTGGTCAGCGGTCGTGACTGGCAGCAATATGCCGATCCGGCCAAGGTGCTGGCAGAAGTGCCCGCCCTGGCCGCCACCCCGGCTGGCAAGCGTAACGCCATTCACGCCATCGACGGCCACGCCCTGCAAGGGGGCCTGAGCCTCAACTCCCTGCAACAGGCGAACCAGATCGCCCAGTGGATCAAGCAGGGGTCATGATGCGGTTACCCCTCTCCTGGCTGCTGGCCTTTACCACGGCCGCACTGGCGCTGTTGCTGCTCGGTTCGCTGGCAACCGGCCCCATGACCCTCACCCTGGGCGAGAGTCTGCGGGCGCTGTTTGCCGGGCAGGAGAGCGGGATAGAGTCACACAAGCTGCTGATCGTGCAGGAAATTCGCCTGCCGCGAACCCTGCTTTGCATTGCCGTGGGGGGGATTCTCGGGCTCTGTGGCGCCGTGATGCAGGGGCTGTTTCGCAATCCCCTGGCTGACCCCGGCATCATAGGTGTCTCCGGCGGTGCGGCGCTCGGCGCGGCGCTCGCCATCGTGCTGCTGGCCCCCCTCGGCCAGCAGCTGCAAGCCACCATCGGGGTTGGTCTGCTGCCGCTGCTCGCCTTTCTCGGCGGCGCGCTCACCACCACCCTGGTCTATCTGCTCGGCACCCGTGAGGGCGGCACCTCGGTCACTGTCATGCTGCTGGCCGGGGTCGCCATCACGGCGCTCTCCGGTGCAGTGATCGGCCTGCTCACCTATCTGGCGGACGATCAGATGCTCCGCAACCTGAGCCTGTGGCAGATGGGAACGCTGGCGGCAGGCAAACCGGCCGATGTGGCGCTGGCCCTGCTCACCCTGGCGGCCCTGCTGTGGCTCTTTATGCGCGATGCCAATCCCCTCAATGCCCTGCTGCTGGGTGAAGGGGAAGCCCGTCATCTGGGGGTCAATGTGCAATCCCTCAAGCGCCGCCTGATTCTGCTCACCGCAGCGGGCGTCGGGGTGGCGGTGGCGGTATCGGGGATGATCGGCTTCGTCGGGCTGGTGGTGCCCCATCTGGTGCGCCTGCTGGCGGGCCCCAACCATGTCAGGTT
>NZ_JRJY01000075.1:0-1145 GCF_000801015.1 Aeromonas sp. ZOR0001
ACGGCGGCCCGCAGGTGCGGGCTCGATGGCCGCTTGCTGCGCCGCCATGTCGAGACGGCCGTAGAGGGGGGCGAGGCTCACATCATCCGGCAGCCGTCCTTGCAGCCACTGCGCCAGCCGCTCGATCTCTCCCTGTCCCGGCAGGAAGACCAGCAGACTGCCTGCGTGGGCGGCTAGCGCCTCCTGCACCACGGAGCCGACCTGCGGCTCCAGCCATTGCTGGCGATTGGCGGGGCGATAGTGGTAGTCGATGGGGAAACCGCGCCCCTCGGAGCGAACCACGGGGGCATCCGGCAGCAACTTTTCCAGCGCCATGCCATCCAGAGTGGCGGACATCACCAGCAGCTTGAGGTCATCGCGCAATCCCTGCTGGCTCTCGATAGCGAAGGCCAGCGCGGTATCGGCGTGCAGGCTGCGTTCGTGGAACTCGTCGAAGATGACCAGCGAGACACCGGTCAGCTCCGGGTCTTGCTGCAACATCCGGGTCAGCACCCCTTCGGTGACGATCTCGAGCCGGGTCGCGGAGCTGGTGCGGCTCTCGCCGCGCACCCGCAGTCCGATGCGCTCGCCCACCTTCTCCCCGAGCTGGCGCGCCAGAAAGCTGGCGATATTGCGCGCCGCGAGACGCCTTGGCTCCAGCATGATGATGCGGCCGGGCAGCCGGTTCTGACGTACCAGCTCCAGCGGCAGCAGGGTCGATTTGCCCGCGCCGGGGGGCGCCTGCAGGATCACGCTGGTGTGGCTGTCGAGGGCGGCAAAGAGTTCGGGCAATACCGAAACGATGGGGAGCTGGGACAAAGCGATGAGCACCTTTTGTAGCAACCGGTAAAACGGCGCCTATTCTGCCACAGCCACCCGCGCCACCGTGAGTGGATGTGCGCAGATGGCCACTCGGGCGGGAGGCTGGCGAGACATGGCCGGATGGCTGCCATAGAATGGGCCCATCCAATGAGCGTGAAAAAGGCATTATCACCACATGGCCAAACTCTTCTTTGCCCTGCCCGTCAAGGAGCTAGCCCCCGAGCTCATCGCCTGGCGCGATCAGCAGCCCTGGCCCGGTCAGCCGGTGCCACAAGCCAACCTCCACCTGACCCTGGCTTTTCTGGGTGAGGCGGACGAGTTGACCACCCGCCGGCTGATCGCCG
>NZ_JRJY01000075.1:1302-9194 GCF_000801015.1 Aeromonas sp. ZOR0001
AGCCAAGGCTGCCTGGATTGGCCCGAAGGAGTGGCCCAACGAGCTGACCGTGTTGGCCCGGGCGCTGCGCCGCCACGGCGAGAAGCTGCGTCTTGGCAATGGTGAGCAGGGTTATCGCCCCCATGTCACCCTGTCGCGCAAGGCGGGTGAGGCACCGGCCATCCTGCCAGCCCCAAATTTTCTGCTGCAGGCCGATGAGTTCTGCCTCTATCAATCCATCTCGACCCCGGACGGGGTGCGCTATGAGCCGCTCGCTTGCTGGCCGTTGCGGGCAAGAAGCAAAGAGGGATTGGATAATGAAGAGCAACGGAGGGCAAACCCGTGATCTTTGATCCCCCCCTGCAATCGGGCCAGCTGGTGGCCCGCTACAAGCGATTTCTGACCGATGTGCAACTCGATAACGGCGAGGTCATTACCATCCACTGCGCTAATACCGGTGCCATGACCGGTTGTGCCGATCCGGGCACCCGGGTCTGGTACTCCACCTCCGATAACCCCAAGCGCAAGCTGCCCAACAGCTGGGAGATCGCCGAGAGCCCGGCGGGCCACTTTATCTGCGTCAACACGGCGCGCGCCAACCAGATTGCCCGGGAGTTGATCGAGCAGGAGGCCATCGCTCCGCTGGCGGGGTACAGCCGGTTGCGCACCGAGGTGAAGTATGGCGAAGAGAACAGTCGCATCGATCTGTTGCTGGAAGATGACGAGAAGGGCAATTGTTACATCGAGGTAAAATCGGTCACCCTGCTCGACGAACGTGAACATCCGGGGATGGGTTACTTCCCCGATGCGGTCACCGCCCGTGGTGCCAAGCATTTGCGCGAGTTGATGGCGATGAAAGCGGCGGGCCACAGGGCCGTCCTGCTCTTTATGGTGTTGCACTCCGGAATAAGCCGGATGCGCCCTGCAACCCATATAGATCCGCACTATAGTCTGCTAATTGAGCAGGCAATCGCGGCGGGGGTTGAAATTTTATGCTATCGGCCCCATGTTGGGGTGCAAGGCATGGTGGCTCAAGGGTTTATCCCGTTTGAATCTGGTCACCTGTTACCCGAGGGGAGTGCATAAATATTGGAGTGGGTAACATTATTGGTACGGCTCGTTTGCTTACCCGTTACCCTTCTGCTATAGATGTCGCCCTCAATTTATGGATGGCACGGGTAGCGTGCTGAATTAGGAGACAGGGCATGCCAACAGGCGAAAACAGGAAATCTCTGGGCCCCCTGGCCATTGCGGGTGTCGCGCCTTACCAGGAAAAGCCGGGTGAGGAGTACATGAATGACCAACAAAAGGCGCATTTTCGCAAGATCCTGGGTGCCTGGCGCAACCAACTGATGCAGGAAGTTGATCGTACCGTCGACCATATGAAAGACGAGGCTGCCAACTTCCCGGATCCCGTGGATCGTGCCGCGCAAGAAGAAGAGTTCGCTCTTGAACTGCGTACCCGCGACCGTGAACGCAAGCTGATCAAGAAGATCGAGAAGACCTTGCAGCTGCTTGAAGACGATGATTTCGGTTACTGCGAACACTGCGGTATCGAGATCGGTATCCGTCGTCTGGAAGCCCGTCCGACTGCCGACCTCTGTGTCGATTGCAAGACGCTGGCCGAGATCAAGGAAAAACAGATGGCCGGTTGATCCCGACCCTCTGGTATATGAAAAAGGGAGCTCGCGGGCTCCCTTTTTTATTGAGCTTTTGGCGGTCGCGCCCCAGAATGCAGCCTCAATGAATCGCTTACCCGAACAGTCATGCCAGTGAATCCTCCGTCCTCACCCTTTGCACGTCCCTATGTCGGCCGCTTTGCCCCCTCACCCTCAGGCCCGCTTCATTTCGGTTCGCTGATCGCCGCCCTCGGCAGCTTTTTGCAGGCCAGAGCGCAGCAGGGACGCTGGCTGGTGCGCATCGAGGATATCGATCCGCCGCGGGAGATGGCGGGGGCTGCGGCCCTGATCCTCAAGACCCTTGAAGCATATGGCCTCGAGTGGGATGGGGAGGTGATGTTCCAGAGCGCGCGCCACGGCCGTTATGACGAGATCATCGACCAGCTCTATCGGGCGGGGGACCTCTACTGGTGCCGCTGCACCCGGCGCGAAATCATGGCCGCGGGCGGTCTCTACAGCGGCCACTGCCGCACCCTCGGGCTTGCGGCCGAAGGTTGCGCCGCCCGGCTGCGCCAGCACCATCCGGTCTACCACTTCGACGATCGTTTGCAGGGCCATATCGCGGTCCCGGCGGCGCTCGCCGAGGAGGATTTCATTATCCGTCGCCGTGACGGGCTCTACGCCTACAACCTGGCAGTAGTGGTGGATGATATGGACAGCGGCATCACCGAGATAGTGCGCGGCGCCGATCTGCTCGAACCCACGGTGCGCCAGATTGCCCTCTACCAGACCCTGGGGGCACCGATGCCCGACTGGGTGCACCTGCCGCTGGCGGTGCTGGCAGATGGCAACAAGCTCTCCAAGCAGAACCATGCGCCGGCCCTGGCGTTCGATGAGGTGCGACCGGCCCTGTGGCAGGCGCTGCACTTCCTCGGCCAGTGCCCGCCGTCCGAGCTGATGGCGAGCCGGATTGACGAGATCATCCGGTGGGGTATCGCTCACTGGCAGCTAGAACGGGTGCCCGCCAGCGAGAAGATCCCGCTCGCGGATTGCTGAGTCGACCAGGTGATTTTTGTTTGATTGAGCGTAAATTGCCGCTGTTGATTGTGATTTTATCGGGATGACCCGTTTCAAACGGGATCAATTGTCAGCACGGTTTTTCATTTGGTCAGGCGTGAGCTATGCGCAGTTAGACCGCTATTTTTTGGCTCGGTTTGATTCAAATGAGCTGAAGTAGCCACATGGTTTTTCATTTGTGCAGGCCTGAGCTATGTGCAGATTGACCGCTATTTTCGCTGGCAGACGGTTTCATGCGGGATCAATTGTCAGCACGGTTTTTCATTTGGTTAGGCGTGAGCTATGATAGGCCGCTATTTTTTGGCCTCCCGTCAATTTAGAAGTCATGAAGAGGTGTACCATTTTTTCCCAGATCGCAAACTTTTGCCGCAAGGTGCTCGGCAAGGAAGACGGCGAGCAGTCGGTGGAATCCCCCATTCCAGCCCGTGTCGCCGGTCAACGTCGTACCTTAAGCCGTGATCAGCACCCTATTTCGCGCAAAGAGATCAGCGAGAATGCACTCAAGGTGCTCTATCGCCTGAACAAAGGGGGCTATGAGGCCTACCTGGTCGGCGGCGGAGTCCGGGATCTGCTGCTCGGGAAGACGCCCAAGGATTTCGACATCGCAACCGATGCGACGCCGGAGCAGATCAAGGCGCTGTTCAGCAACTGCCGCCTGATTGGCCGTCGTTTCCGCCTGGCCCACATTGTCTTTGGTCGTGACGTGATCGAAGTGGCCACCTTCCGGGGTCACCACCATCAGGTCAATACCAGCAAACATGTGTCGGCCCAGTCTGATGAAGGCATGCTGCTGCGCGACAACGTCTACGGCACCATCGAAGAGGATGCCGAGCGCCGCGACTTTACCGTCAACGCCCTCTACTACAGCGCCAAAGATTTCACCCTGCACGATTTCGAAGGGGGTCTGGAAGATCTGGCCGAGCGCAAGCTTGAGCTGATCGGTGATCCCGAGACCCGTTATCGTGAAGATCCGGTGCGGATGCTGCGCGCCGTGCGCTTCGCCGCCAAGCTGGATATGACCATCAGCCCGCGTACCGCTGCCCCCATCAAGGAGCTGGCGCCACTGCTGCAAGACATCCCGGCTGCCCGCCTGTTTGAGGAGACCCTCAAGCTGTTCCTGGCTGGCGACGGTCTGGCGACTTACAAGCTGCTGCGCGAGTATGGCCTGTTCCAGCAGCTCTTCCCGCAAGTGGCGGCGCTGTTTACCCCGCATGGTAACTCGCCCTACGAGCAGTTTATCGAGCAGGCGCTGATCGATACCGACACCCGCGTCCGCGAAGATAAGCGCGTCACTCCCGCCTTCCTCTACGCTACCTTGCTGTGGGGCTGCGTCGAGGCCCGTGGTCGGGTGCTGGAGAACGAGAGCGGCCTGCCCTGGTATGACGCCTTCATGCTGGCGATCAACGAGGTACTGGACAATCAGGTGCGGATCATCGCCGTTCCCCGCCGTTTCACCACAGATGTCCGCGACATCTGGGCACTGCAACAGCGGCTGACCCGTCGTCAGGGCAAGCACCCCGAGCGCGCCATGGAGCATCCCAAGTTCCGCGCGGCGTTTGACTTCCTGTTGCTGCGCAACCGGGTCGAGCGCGGTCTCGGCGAGCTGGCCAGCTGGTGGGAGCGCTATGTTGCCTCCAATCCGGATGTGCGCCCGCAACTGCAACGGGAAGCGACCCGTCGCCCGGCCAGCGGTGAGCGCGGCGAGGCTCGCAGCCACGATGGCGAGAAGCGCAGCAGCAACAGCCGCAACCGTCGTCGCCCCCGTCGCCGCAAACCGAAAGTGGCCGAGTGACAACAGACGTGATGACCGAGGTCTTCATCGCCATTGGTTCCAACCTGTCTGATCCGCTGGGTCAGGCTCGTCGCGCCGTTGCCGCGTTGGCAAGGTTGCCGGAATCTGTGCTGTTGGAGGCCTCGTCGTTTTACAGCAGCCGCCCCATGGGGCCTGCTGACCAGCCGGACTACGTCAATGCCGTGGCCCGGCTCAATACCCGGCTCGCGCCCCTTGCGCTGCTGGATCAATTACAAAAAATCGAGCTGGAACAGGGACGTGTGCGCAAAGATGAGCGGTGGGGGCCGAGAACTCTGGATCTCGATCTGCTGCTCTATGGGGATCAGGTGATCAACCATGAGCGCCTGATCGTACCCCACTACGGCATGAAGGAGCGGGAGTTCGTGCTGCTGCCCCTTGCCGAAATTGCGCCTGCTCTGGTGCTGCCCTGCGGCACCCCGCTCGCCCTACTGGTTGCCCGCTGCCCGCACAATGATTTGGCCATCATTGCCCCTCGTGCAGACGTACAGGAGCCTCTATGAGCAAGATCACCACCGCCAGCCTGCTGAAGATGAAGCAGGAAGGTCAAAAGTTCACCGCCATCACCGCCTATGATGCCACCTTTGCCAAGCTGTTCGACGACGAGGGGGCCCACGTGCTGCTCATCGGCGATTCACTGGGCATGGTGCTGCAAGGGGGTCAGGATACCCTGGCGGTCAACATGGATGAGATGGTCTATCACACCCGCTGTGTGGCGCGCGGTGCCAGCAAGGCACTGGTGGTCGCCGACATGCCGTTCATGAGCTACGCCACTCCCGAGCAGACTTACCAGAACGCTGCCCGCCTGATGGCGGCCGGTGCCCGCATGGTGAAGATGGAAGGGGGCGACTGGCTGTGTGACTCCATCCGCCACCTCACCCGCAACGGGGTGCCGGTGTGCGGTCACCTCGGCCTCACCCCGCAATCCGTCCACGTCTTTGGCGGCTTTAAGGTGCAGGGGCGCGATGAGTTTCAGGCGCAGGAGATCTACCGCCAGGCCCTCGAACTGCAAGCGGCCGGTATCCAGCTACTGGTGCTCGAGTGTGTGCCCACTGCGCTGGCCGAGCGCATCACCAAGGCGCTTCGCATCCCGGTGATCGGCATTGGTGCCGGCCCCGCGACCGATGGTCAAATTTTGGTGATGCATGATGCCTTTGGCGTCACCTCCGGCTATGTGCCCAAGTTCACCAAGAACTTCCTGGCCGAGACCGGCGATGTGCGTGCCGCCATCCGCCTCTATGTCCAGCAGGTGAGCGAGGGGAGCTTCCCCGGCCCGGAGCACTGCTTCAACTGATCCTGGCGGTTGCATGATGGGGGCTGCGGCCCCCGTCTCTGCTTCTCAGCCTCGCACAGTTAATCCGTATAGCTAATCCGTATCTTATTGATTCATCTAAAGGTGAACTGCTGATAGCCATGTTCGTGCCCCATCCCGCCCGAGCGCTACCGGTAGATGCAACCCGTCTCTCTTTTTGATTTATCGGAAGGTGAACTGCTGATGTTGGTCGTAAACAATCCCGTCGTTCTGCGTGAGCAGATAAGCCAATGGCGCCGTGAAGGGCGTGCCATCGCATTCGTGCCCACCATGGGCAATCTGCATCAGGGCCACCTGACGCTGGTGAAAGAGGCGCACAGCCACGCCGAGAAGGTGGTGGTCAGCATCTTCGTCAACCCGATGCAGTTCGACAAGGCCGAGGATCTTGCCAACTACCCGCGCACTCTGGAGCAGGATTGCGCTGCGCTGGAAGCGGCCGGGGTCGATATGGTGTTCACCCCGACCCCGGAGATCATGTATCCGCAGGGGCTGGCCAGCCAGACCTTCGTCGAGGTGCCGGGTCTCTCCAATCTGCTGGAGGGAGCGCTGCGTCCGGGTCACTTCCGTGGTGTCAGCACAGTCGTTACCAAGCTGTTCAATCTGGTACAGCCGGATGTGGCCTGCTTTGGCCAGAAGGATTACCAGCAGTTGGCGCTTATTCGCAAGATGGTAGCCGACATGGCGATGCCCATCGAGATCGTCGGCGTGCCCACCGTGCGGGCCGAAGACGGGCTGGCGCTCTCTTCCCGCAACGGCTACCTGACAGCTGCCGAGCGGGCTATCGCCCCCGAGCTGGCGCGCACCATGAACTGGATCGCCGAGCAGATCGAAGCGGGTGACCACCACCTGCCCTCCTTGGTGGCGCAGGCCAGCCAGCGCCTCGACAACGCCGGTTTTCGTACCGATGCCATCGACATCGTCGATGCCGCCACCCTCGAATCCGCCACTGACGAGAGCGCGCAGCTGGTGATCCTGATGGCTGCTTATCTTGGCAAGGCCCGCCTTATCGACAATCAAGTGGTCACGCTGCAGCAAGCCTGAGCCCGCCACAACCAGGAGGACCCCATGTCCAAGAAGGTTTACTGCATTGCCCAATTCCTGCCCAAACCCGGTCAGGAGCAGGCCCTGTTTCAGGTGCTGCAGGCGCTCGAGCCCAACACCCTGCGTGAGGATGGTTGCCTGCAATATCGGGTGACCCGCCACATCGCGAGCCCGTTTGCCGAGGGGGAAAGCTTCCCCATCGTGTTCAACGAGATTTGGCAAGATATGGCGGCTTTCGAAGCCCACTGCCAGCGTGCCGAGATCACCGCGTTCTTCGAGCGTTACTGTCTGGCGGAAGATGGTTTGGCCGCGAAGTGGAATGTCTGCGTCTATAGTGACGAACCTGAACAGTACGACGCCCCCGTAAAGAAGTAATTACCCCGAATGCCAGCGGACGCCCTCTCGGGCGTCCGCTGCTTTTTCACGCCTGCACTCTCCTGCATTCCGGCGTTTTGTTCTGCGGCCCAGCCCGCATTTCCCTTCGTTTCTATCCACTTTCGGCCTGATGGCCGCTACAGGTATTCATGATGTTTGTCCTGATTGCATCGCTTGTTTTCTGTCTGCTCTGTTTTGCTCTCACCCGGTTACCCACCGGGTTGCCGCTCTCGCGCAAGGTGCTTGCGGGTCTGCTGCTTGGCGCCCTGTTCGGGCTGGCGCTGCAACTGGGTTGGGGCGCCGATGATGCCGGCGTTCAGCAGACCCTGGAGTGGGTCAATATCGTCGGCGGTGGCTATGTCAGCCTGCTCAAGGTGGTGATGATGCCGCTGGTGTTCACCTCCATCCTCTCCGCCATCAACAAGCTGGAGCAGGCCCAGTCCCTCGGCAAGATCAGCGCCGTGCTGATCGGCTCCATGCTGACCCTGGTGATGATCGCCGGTGTGGTGGGGATGACCATCACCAACCTGAGCGGTCTCACCGCAGCCGGGTTGTTGAGTCACGGCAGCGACAGCGCAGCCCTGCAACAGAGTATGAGCACCATCGACAGTGCCCAGACCCTGCCTGCCTTGCTGCTCTCGCTGGTGCCCACCAACTTTGCCGCCGATATGGCGGGGAG
>NZ_JRJY01000075.1:9344-39992 GCF_000801015.1 Aeromonas sp. ZOR0001
GTGATCTTCACCGTGTTGGCCGGGGTTGCCCTGCTGCAGATGAAGGCGGAGCACCCGGAGGCCGGTGCTCGCGCCGCCGTGGCCATCGACACTCTGCAACTGTGGGTGATGAAGATGGTGCGGGTGGTGATTGCCCTCACCCCCTATGGCGTGATGGCGCTGATCGCCCGGGTGGTGGCTCACTATCCGCTGAGCGAGATCCTCAGCCTGCTCGGCTTTATTCTGGTCTGCTACGTCGCCATTCTGGCGATGTTTGCGGTACACATGGTGATCCTGCTGCTGATCGGTCAGAACCCGCTGCACTATTTGCGGGAAGTGTGGGGCGTGCTCACCTTCGCCTTTATTTCCCGCAGCAGCGCGGCTTCCATTCCGCTCAGCATCGAGACCCAGCAGCGCCTTGGCGTGCCCGCCAGCATCGCCAACTTTGCCGCCTCGTTCGGTGCCAACCTCGGCCAGAACGGCTGCGCCGGCATTTATCCGGCCATGATGGTGGCGATGATTGCCCCCATGCTCGGCATCAACCCCTTCGATCCCCTGTTCCTGCTGACTTTGCTGCCGGTGATTGCGCTCGGCTCCATCGGGGTGGCTGGCGTTGGCGGCGGAGGCACTTTCGCCGCGCTGATCGTGCTCTCCACCCTCAACTTCCCCATCGCGCTGGTGGGGGTGATGATCGCCATCGAGCCGCTGGTGGACATGGGCCGTACCGCTCTCAACGTCAACGGCTCCATCATGGCGGCCATGATCACCAAGCGCCTGCTGGGTGAACAGGCGCAGAGCGATGTTGCGGAAGGTGAAGCGTCCCGAGTCGCCAGCTGACAGCCAGCATCAAAATGAGAGAAGCCCGCAGTTGCGGGCTTTTTTATGTCGACTGTGCTGTCTTGTGAGCAGACGCAGTTATTCGGCAGAGACGGGGTAACCGGCGCCTTTCCAGGCGAAGATGCCGCCAGGCACCCGATAGACTTGCTGATAGCCCTGAGTCACCGCCCAGGCGGCAGCGTTGTGGCTGCGGCCGCACTTGACGAAGCCGCAGTAGATCACCACCGGGCGGGACTTGTCTTCACCCAGCAGCGCCTGGAACTGCTCCGCCGTGCCGCTCCCCTCGACGATTTCGCTCCAGTTGTCGCCGGACTTGGCCTCCTTCACGAAGACAAAGTTCTTGGCGCCCGGGATGTGCTCCTTCTTGTAGGAGTCCTCATAGGGCATGGTGTCGATGATCACCAGCTCCTCGCCCTTGTCCATCCGGGTCTTCAGCTCGGCCACGGTCAGCAGCTGATAGCCCCCCTGCTGCGCCTCCTGTGCCAGTTGCACTGCCGACTGCTCCAGCTTCACCTCCTGCTCGAACTGGTTGTCGCCACAGCCACCGAGGGCAAAGCTGGCGGCGATCAGCGAGGCCAGCAGGGTGCGGGATCGCAATGTCATCATGTCACTACTCCTTTGGAACGGGAAAAACGGGGCGGGAAGTTCGCAGCAGGGCGCCCGCAAGCGTCAGTAGCAGCAGATCCCGCACAATGGCCTCCGGCAGCGAGCTGAGATCAGCCCTGCCCAGACAGCCGCAAGAGATGTCGAGCCCGATGGCAACGCCATAGCCCAACACCGGAATAAACAGGGCGAGCAGCCCGATCACCAGCCAGAGTCCCCAGCGCCGGTTGGCGATGACCGCAAGCCCTGCGCAGAGCTCAAGGGCAATCAGCCCCCAGGCGGCGAACGGGATTAGCGGCGGCCAGATCAGGCCAAAGGCGCCGATCTGATCGATGAACAGGGCGGGGGAGGCCAGCTTGAACCCGGCGGAGGCGAGAAAGAATCCCCCCAGCGCCAGATTGACCAGCATGCGCAACAACGCAGGCATGTTCTACCTCTTTATAGAGAGTGGTAAATTCTAACAATTCCCGATTGAGCCGCAATGACTAAACCCATGCCGGACAAGATAAATCTCGATTTTGCGGGGCAGTGACCAGAATGGGGGCGCTAGACCCTGATGGTGGCGGTTGTAGAGGCGGGATGCTGTGGCTGTGTCGATTGCTCCCGGTCGTGCTGGTGGGTCAGCAGTTCGGCAGCCAGCTCGATGGCCCGCTCGAGCAGTAGCAGCAAGCTGTCGACCGTCAGATGATCGAGCCACTCGCGGGCCCAGATCAGGGTCTCTCCCTGCTCGGTCTGATCCAGCAGAAACACCGGCTCGTCGCCAAGGTGGTTGAGCAGGGGCGTGTTGGGCATGGCGTGGCCCGGTAGCAGCAGATAGATCACCAGATGGCCCTCATCCTCTGCCAGCGTCAGCACCAGTTCGTCGTTGATGGCGAGGGTGGTGGCTGTTTGTCCGGCCACCGGAAGCGGAAGTCCAAGTTGTGTGTACAGGGCGGTGATGAGAGCGTGATACATGGCCAAACCTCGGGCAGGGAGAGAGTGACACCCTATGCGGCTGATCGGTGGTTGCTTATCACTTGTCGTCATTTTTTTAGCGTTTTTGGTCGGCGGGGCGGGTGGTTGTGCCGAAATTGTGAGCTGACAGACATCTTTTACGGGTCAGTCCGAATCCTAAAAAAGCGGGACTATCGCTGACAGGGTGACAAGGGGGGTCGGCGTACGCTGAGGATCTTCTCTCATCAACGCAGGTTTCTTGCCATGAAAATTGCCTCCCCGGATATCGATGTAAGCCGTCATCAGCAGACAAGCTCTGATGCTACACCTCCTGCTACTGCTCGCCTTGGCAACGCCAGACTACGGCTGCTGGATGCCGGTAGCCGGGAGTTCGAGAGGGGGATCCGCCGTGGTATTGGCCATCGGCAGAGCCCGGAACTCAAGGCGGTCAAGCAGGCAGTGCGGCACTACCAGGCCCAGTCAATGCCTTCATTGGCCGGGTTGGCGAAGATCGAACAGGCGCTGCAGTTCTGGATCGACTCGGGCAAGAACCGCTCCCGTCAGCAGGATCTCGTGTTGCAAAAACTGGTCGATGACATCGCTGTCCGCCGTCAGGCGTTGGCGCAGGGTGGCAAGCCTCCCTCATTTCAGCTGGCGTGGGTCTGCAACGAACAGGGGAGGGTCAATCAGCCTATCGAGAGTAACCAGCAGATCCGCCAGTGGTGCAGCGAGTTGGCTAGCCTGCAACAGGAGGGGGCCAACGACCTGTTCAAGCGGGAGCTGCAAGGGGGGCTAGACCTGATGTTCGGGGTGAGTGAGGGAATGATGGCGCGACGGCTGGAGCGGGCGCCGACCCGTGAAGAGGTCGCAGCAAGCCACGAGTGGCAGCTGTTTTGCGGGACCTTGCGTCAGGCTCTGCTTGCACTGGGTGAGCTCAAGCCGCAAGCCACTGCCGAGGAGAATGGTCGCGATATCCTGCTGACCCACAGTCAGCTACTGGAGCTGGGCCACCTCAAGGAGGTTCTGGATCTCAGCATTCAGCAGCAGGTGAGCAAGCAGGGGGAGATTGGCCTGCTCAGGACCGAGCTGCTGACCGCGCTGGTGGATGGACTGGATGAGCCCTGGCTTGAGCGCGAGGCGCAGGAGAAGGTGCTCTGGCAGGGAGAGGCCGCATCAGGAAAGCACTATCAGAGTGGTGTACGGGCCGAGCTCAAGAGCCCTCTTTCTGCGGCCAGCAAGGAGCTGAAACCGGGTGAGCCTGTGAGCCAGAAGGCCTTTGGCGGGCTCGGGCTGGTCAGTGCCAGTGCGCTGGTGGAGGCTTTCGCCAAGATCGAGATTGGCAAGTGGGAGGGGCGTCGAGACACACCGGTAGGAGAGTTTGCCGGCAAGGTGGCTCTGACCCAGGAGAACAAGGCGAGTGCCAAGGCCGAGCTGGTGATTGGCAAGGCGGAGGGCTCATTGGTGTTCAATCCGGTGAACAAGATCGTCAATGATACCGACGGATCGCGTTACACCCCGGGGCCCCATGACCTTAGTCTGCTTCGCATCGGGGCCAGTGCCGAGCTGGTGAGCAGGCTGGGGCTGTCGGTTGAGGGGAGCTGGACTATCGGCAACCTGCTTAACGCCAAGCTGGCAGGCTCTGCCGAGGTGGTCGCCAATGCCAAGCTGGAGGCCGGTGCAGCGGCTATCATGACGCCCAATGGGCCAGTGGTCAGCGTAACGGCCAACGCCTCGGCCTTTGCTGGTATGAAAGCAGAGGGGAGTGCCCAGCTCAATCTGCTCAAGAGTCAGTATGCGGATGCCTATAGCCTTTCGGCCAAGGTACGCGCCTCCGCCAATCTGGGGGTAGGTGCATCGGCCGGTGCCACTGCGGCTTTCGGGCCACAGGGAGCCAAGTTTCATACTACCCTTGGCGTGACACTGGGGGTGGGGTCCGATGTCGGTTGGGAGGGCGGAGTCAACGCCATGGCAACCAAGGCGTATGCACTGGAGCTGGCTGCTCGTGCGGTAAGCAACTTTGATCAGCGCAAAGGGGAGCAGCTAGATGGACTGGCGATGGCGGCAGGGAATGAAAACCGTCTCTTCGAACTGGCCCAGCGGGTCGATAACCGGATTGTCACTCTCGCCACCCAGTTGGATGAACTGCAGCTGGCGGCCAGCGAGAACCGGATCCGGATGCAGGAGAGCCTGATCGATCCCGAGCTCGCTGCTGGTCGCACCGCCATGGCGCAGGCTATCGACGATGCCTTCGGTCAGGAGCGGGTCGATGAGCAGGGGGGCGTCACGGTTCCCGAGCGGGCTGCCGAGCGCAACGAGAAGCTTGAGCTCACCGCCCGGCTGCTAAAGGATCACGCTATCCGGGTCTAGGTCATCCCGAGGCTGGCCGGACAATGAAAACGGGCACCGCGAGGTGCCCGTTTTGGCAATCAGTGGCGCAGGCCGGTGCCGCGGGAGATGAGCCACCAGGCGATACCGTAGAGGGCCACGATAAAGCCGATGATGATGAGGTAGGCGGTGCCGAGCGGCACGTCGGAGATACCGAGGAAGCCGTAACGGAACGCGTTCACCATGTAGATGATGGGGTTCACCTGGGAGACACCCTGCCAGAAGGGGGGCAGCAGGCTGATGGAGTAGAACACTCCGCCCAGATAGGTGAGCGGCGTCAGCACGAAGGTGGGGATGATGCTGATGTCGTCGAAGGTCTTGGCAAACACCGCGTTGATAAGGCCACCCAGCGAGAAGAGGATCGCGGTCAGCAGCACGGTGAAGCAGACGCTGAACAGGTGGTGGATCTGCAGCGGCACGAAGAACAGCGACACCAGGGTGACGATAAGGCCAACGCAGAGGCCGCGTGCCACGCCCCCGCCCACGTAACCGGCGATGATGACGTAGTTGGGCACCGGTGCGACCAGCATCTCCTCGATATTGCGCTGGAACTTGGCGCTGAAGAAGGAGGAGGCGACGTTGGAGTAGGAGTTGGTGATCACCGACATCATGATGAGGCCGGGCACGATGAACTCCATGTAGGTGAAACCGCCCATGTCACCGATGCGCGAACCGATCAGGTTGCCGAAGATGACGAAGTAGAGGCTCATGGTGATGGCCGGTGGCACCAGGGTCTGGATCCAGATCCGGGTAAAGCGGCTCACCTCCTTGGCCAGAATGCTCTTGAAGGCGATGTAGTAGATGGCCAGATTCATGCTTTTCTCCCCTCTTCGACCAGATTGACGAACAGCTCTTCCAGCCGGTTGGCCTTGTTGCGCATGCTCACGACCTGCACTTGCTGCTTCGACAGTTGCTCGAACAGGCTGTTGAGTGACTGGCTCTTGTCGAGATCCACCTCAAGAGTGCGCTCATCCAGCATGCGGCCGTTGAACTCTGGTACCTCGGGTACGGCAGAACCTGGCGCAAGGTCGAGCAGGAAGGTCTCGCGACCCAGCTTGCCCAGCAGATTCTTCATGCTGGTGTTCTCGATCAGCCGACCCTTGTCGATGATGCCGATGTTGCGGCAGAGCATCTCGGCCTCTTCCAGATAGTGGGTGGTGAGGATGATGGTGACGCCCTGCTCGTTGAGATCCTTGAGGAAGGTCCACATGGAGCGTCGGATCTCGATATCGACCCCGGCGGTTGGTTCATCGAGGATCAGCAGCTTGGGCTCGTGCATCAGGGCGCGGGCGATCATCAGGCGACGCTTCATGCCGCCGGAGAGGGTGCGGGCAGGCATGTCGCGCTTCTCCCACAGATCGAGTTGGCGCAGGTACTTCTCGGCGCGGATCTTGGCTTCCGCCTTGGGAACGCCGTAGAAACCGGCCTGATGGGTGACAATCTGGATCACCTTCTCGAACTGGCTGAAGTTGAACTCCTGCGGCACCAGTCCGAGCTGGGCCTTGGCCTGTTCGAGATCGCTGTCGATGTCGTAGCCAAACACCTTCACCTTGCCGGCGCTCTTGTTCACCAGCGAGCTGATGACGCCGATGGTGGTGGACTTGCCCGCGCCGTTCGGGCCGAGCAGGGCGAAGAAATCCCCCTGCCTGACGGTAAGATCGATGCCTTTAAGGGCTTCGACGCCCCCCTGATAGGTCTTTTTCAGGCCGCTGATTTCCAGTGCGTTCATTGCAACCTCTGTGATGGTTGAATCCGGCTCGATACAGAAAAGGCGGCCAAGGCCGCCTGCACAGAGTAAAGGGCGCAAGGCCGCTTCACCCGTGATATTCCTGAACCTGGCTTACTCCTGGGGTACCACTTTGCCGATAAACGGCAGGTTGCGGTACTTCTGGGCGTAGTCGATGCCACAGCCGACCACGAATTCGTCCGGAATGGCGAAGCCAATCCAGTCGACCGGCACCTGCACTTCGCGGCGGGAGGGTTTGTCCAGCAGGGTGCAGATGGCCAGGGATTTCGGCTCGCGCAGGGAGAGGATCTCGCGCACCTTGTTGAGGGTGTAACCGGTGTCGATGATGTCTTCCACGATCACCACATCCTTGCCCTTGATGTCATCGTCCAGGTCTTTGAGGATGCGGACGTCACGGGTACTGTGCATGCCGGAGCCGTAGCTGGAGGCGGTCATGAAGTCCAGGGTGATGGGCAGCTGGCACTGGCGGCAGAGGTCGGCCAGGAAGATGCAGGAACCGCGCAGCAGCGCAATCATCACGACTTCGTCAGAACCCTGATAGCGGGCGGTGATCTCTTCACCCAATTTGGCGATCCGGGTGGCTACTTCAGCCTCGGAGATCATCACCTCGACGGTGTGTTTCATCACTTACTCCCATAAGGCCAAAGGGGATTTGGCCGTTCATGAATATCAAAACCGATGATTCTACCACTCATGTCGAAGGGTGCTAGAGATACGTGGTGCTTTTATCGGCTTATTTTAATTGATAGAGTTAGCAGGCACTCAGGCATGATTAGTTAAAATACTATAAACACCATAATCAATAACTATTAGATGATAAAAACTATGGAACCACGCGCAGAAATAAGACGTCGTACCCGGCTGTCGCCGGAAGCTCGTCGCTCCCAATTGATGGAATGTGCCATCGAGGTGTTCTCCCGTCGCGGCATTGGCCGTGCAGGTCACGCCGAGATAGCCGAACAGGCCAAGGTCTCTGTGGCTACCGTCTTCAACTATTTCAACACCCGCGAGGAGTTGGTAGATGAGGTGCTGGCCGAGATCGAACGCTTTGTGAACCAAATGCTGTCGCAGGCATACGGTGACCAGGGCTCCATTTTCGACAAGATCCAGCGTCATGTACGCCTCTCTGTCGATGCCGCCTACGATCAACCGGATTATGCCGGTATCTGGCTGGAGTGGAGCTCATCGGTTCGGGAAGAGGTATGGCCCCGCTATACCCGGCTGCTCGATCAGTGCCTTGAGCTGATCGCCAGCGAGCTGCAAACCGCCATGGATGCAGGGGAGATCACCAGCGTGCTGTCAGCACAGGATCTGGCCCGCTCTTTGACCGGTTTTGGCTATGTGATGATGCAGATGATCAATCAACCTCAGCGCCCGGCGCGCCAAGAGGTGACTGATTTCCTGTTCAAGTACGTGACGGCGCCAATTCAGGCTCGCTAACACGGCTTAACGAAAAAACGGCGTCACTCATTGAGTGGCGCCGTTTTTTTATGGCCGAATGTGGCGGTCACCTCAATGGTGGCCATAGCCCCAGCGGTGGGTCAGCTCATGCTCGACACCCAGATGATCGAGGATGCGGGCGACCATAAAGTCCACCAGATCCTCGATGCTTTTCGGCTCATGATAGAAACCGGGCGCAGCGGGCATGATGGTCACTCCGAGCCGTGCCAGTTTAAGCATGTTCTCCAGATGGATCGCCGAGAAGGGGGTTTCGCGGGGCACCAGGATCAGCTGGCCGCGCTCCTTGATCACCACATCCGCTGCCCGCTCCAGCAGGTTGTCCGAGGTGCCGTTGGCAATGGCCGAGACGGTGCCCATGGAGCAGGGGCAGACCACCATCTGTTTGGGCGCGGCCGAACCGGAGGCCACCGGCGAGAACCACTCCTCTTTGCCGCAGGCCACGATCTGCCCCTCCTTGGCGCCATATTGGCGACAAAGATAGGCAGAGAGCTCTTTCGGCGAGCCGGGCCAATCCTGTTGCTGCTCGGTCTTGAGTACCACACGAGCCGCCGATGAGGCGAGCAGGTAGACCCGATAGTCCGCCTGCACCAGACACTGGAGCAGGCGCAGGGCGTAGGGGGCGCCGGAGGCGCCGGTCAGCGCCAGGGTGATCGCTTTGTTCATAGTTCGCCGTGGTAATCCTTGAGGCGGGCGATCAGCTTGTCATGAATACCGCCGAAGCCGCCGTTGCTCATGATCAGAATATGGTCGCCATCGCGGCTCTCGGCCACCAGCCGGTTGATCAGGGTCTCCAGATCGTTGAATACCTTGGCGGGTCGGGTCATATGGGCCGTCACCTCGCCGAGATCCCAGCCGATGTTGGGGGGTTGGAAGAAGAACACCTCGTCGGCGCCATCGAAGCAGCCGGCCAGCTCCTCCTTGTGAACCCCCAGCTTCATGGTGTTGGAGCGTGGCTCCAGCACCGCCAGAATACGGGCTTCTCCTACCTTGGCGCGCAGGCCGCCGAGGGTGGTCTCGATGGCGGTGGGGTGGTGGGCAAAGTCGTCATAGACGCTGATGCCCGCTACCTCACCCTTGAGCTCCATCCGCCGCTTGGGAGATTTGAACTGGCAGAGGGCGGCGATGCAATGCTCCACCATGACACCGGCGTGGCGGGCGGCAGCGATGGCCATCAGGCCATTGTTGACGTTGTGCTCGCCGATGCACTCCCAGTGCACCTCGCCCTGTTTTTCACCATCCAGCCACACCTCGAAGGCGGAGCCGTCATCGGCCAGCTTGACCGCCTTCCACTTGGCGTCGTCCTGACCTACCAGCTCCACTTCGCTCCAGCAGCCCATCTTGCGCACGGCGGTGAGGTTGTCATCGGCTTGCGGGAACAGCACCCGGCCGTTGCTCGGCACGGTGCGCATCAGGTGGTGGAACTGGCGCTGGATCGCGGCGAGATCCGGGAAGATGTCCGCATGGTCGAACTCCAGATTGTTCATCACCAGGGTGCGCGGATGGTAGTGGACGAACTTGGAGCGTTTGTCGAAGAAGGCGCAGTCATACTCGTCCGCTTCGATGACGAAGAAGGGGGCAGAGCCGAGACGGGCGGAGACCGGGAAGTTGCCCGGCACGCCGCCAATAAGGAAACCGGGTTCCAGTTTGGCGTACTCCAGCACCCAGGCCAGCATGCTGGCGGTGGTGGTCTTGCCATGGGTGCCAGCAACGGCCAGCACCCAGCGATCTTGCAGCACGTGCTCCAGCAGCCACTGGGGGCCGGAGATGTAGGGCAGATTGCGGTCCAGCACATATTCAACACAGGGGTTGCCGCGGCTCATGGCGTTGCCGATCACCACCAGATCCGGCGCCGGATCGAGTTGGGAGGGGTCATAGCCTTCGGTCAGTTCAATGCCCTGTTGCTCGAGCTGGGTGCTCATGGGGGGATAGACGTTGGCATCCGAACCGGTCACCCGGTAACCAAGCTGTTTTGCCAACACCGCCAGACCACCCATAAAGGTGCCGCAGATCCCGAGAATGTGAATATGCATACCGCTTCCTTTCGCAGTAAAGGGAAGTGCGCATTCTAGGGGGTGTTGCGGTGGTGGCACAAGCCGCACTCATGGTGAGAGGCCCACAGATGCAGCACCGGAGGCAGAAATCTTGGCGCTGTTGGGATATGCGAGATTGGAATGGGCTGGTGGGCTTTATTTGAGGCTTGATATTGTGTCGTACTTTCTTACAATTCTTCGGTTTTGTGACGCACTCTACAGTTTTACGATATCGCCCTTTTCTAAAGGAGAGTCCCCATGGGCAAGTTCCTGCTTTGCTATCTGGTCGGTGGTCTGGTGGCCATCAGTTGGGCTGCGCTGCCCGCTCACGGTCCCTGGGATCAGTGGGACCTCGCGATTTTTCATACCGTTAACGGTTGGCTCGGGCAGTCGGCTCTGTGGGCCGATCTGGTGGCCATCACCAATAACCGGCTGTTCGATTTGGCGGTGTTGGCCTGTATGGGGCTGATCCTGGCTCGCAGCTTCTTCGCTCGGGATTTGGCGGGGCGTCGCCAACTGGTGGCGATGGGGATAGTGATGCTGCTGAGCGCGCTGGTGATCAACCAGCTTGGTCACCGATTGCCGGTGGAGCGACCCAGCCCGACTCTGATGGTGGCCGATGCGCTGCGGGTGACCCAGATCAGCGCTATTCCGACCAAGGACTCTTCCGGTGATAGCTTCCCCGGGGATCACGCTCTGTTCCTGATGATCTTCGCCGGCTATGCCTTGCGCTATCTGCCGCGCTGGGCGGGAGTCACCGCATTGCTGATGGTGCCGATCTTTTCCGCGCCGCGCATTCTGGCTGGCGCCCACTGGTTTACCGATGTCTACGTCGGCGCACTGGGGCTGGCGACCCTCTGTCTGCCTTGGTTGCTGCTGACCTCGCTGGCGGATCGGCTGATAGAGCGCATTGCCCCCCGATTGGCCAGATTGCCACTGTTGCGCAGTCAGACCCGCTGATTGAACGTCGCAAAATAAAACGCCCCGACATGAAAATGTCGGGGCGTTCTGTTATCCACCCGCGAGAGATCAGCCTTGATAGCCGTTCGGGTTGTTGCTTTGCCAGCGCCAGGTATCGACCATCATCTGCTCCAGACCGCGCTCTGCCTGCCAGCCCAGCTCGGCACGGGCCAGCGTCGGCTCTGCCCAGCACTCGGCGATGTCGCCCGGGCGACGGGGTTTGATCTGGTAGGGAATGGGTCGGCCGCTGGCCGCTTCAAACGCCTTGACCATCTCCAGTACCGAGTAGCCTTGGCCTGTGCCCAGGTTGTAGGTGAAGACGCCGGTGTCGCTCTTGATGCGTGCCAGTGCTTTCAGGTGACCGATGGCGAGATCCACCACATGGATGTAGTCGCGCACGCCGGTGCCATCCGGGGTCGGGTAGTCGTTGCCAAATACCCCTAGCTCTTTCAGCTTGCCCACGCCGACCTGACTGATATAGGGCAGCAGGTTGTTGGGGATGCCGTTGGGATCTTCACCAATCAGGCCGCTCTCGTGGGCGCCGACCGGGTTGAAGTAACGCAGCAGTACGATGGCCCAGCGGGGATCGGATTTGGCGAGATCGCGCAGGATCTCCTCCACCATCAGCTTGGAGCGGCCGTAGGGGTTGGTGGCGCTGGTGGGGAAATCTTCCCGCAGCGGTACCGAGGCGGGATCGCCATAGACGGTGGCCGAGGAGCTGAATACCAGCCGGAAAACGCCAGCTTTGGCCATCTCTTCGCACAGCACCAGAGTGCCGCTGATGTTGTTCTGGTAGTAGGTGAGCGGGATCTGGCTCGACTCCCCGACCGCCTTGAGGCCGGCGAAGTGGATGACCGATTCGATCTGGTGGTTGGCGAACAGCTGCTGCAGGCAGGCTCTGTCCAGCACATCCCCTTCGACGAAGGTGACCGGTTTGCCGGTGATCTGCTCGACCCGCTTGAGTGACTCCGGTGAGGAGTTGGAGAGGTTGTCGAGTACCACGACCTGCTGCCCCGCGCCGAGCAGCTCAACCAGGGTGTGGGAGCCGATATAGCCGGCGCCCCCTGTGACCAGTATTGTCATTTTTTATCCCGTGTTCTGGTGAAACTGGGGCAGAGTCTAGCGCCCCAGTCTACTTGGGAAAAGGTTGGGATACCGATGACGCCTTCACCGCACCTCACAAAAGCCTTCACCACGCCTCAATAATCGAGACTGATATCCCCTTTCGCGGTGCAGGAGCAGGCCAGAGCAACGCCGCTCTCCAGATCCTGAGCACTCAAGGTCATCACGCTCTGGCGCTCGATGTCACCTGTGGTGGTGCAACGACAGCTGCCACATACCCCGGCGCGGCAAGCAGCCATTATGGTTTCGCCCGCTGCTTCCAGCGCCGCCAGCAGGGTCTGACCCGGCAGGATTTTCACTTTCTTGCCGCTCTTTTTCAGGGTCAGCCAGAAGTGGTCGCTGGTGGTCTTGATGGGCTCTGCGGGAGGAAGACCAAAGGACTCCTGATGCAGCTGCTCCGGCGGCAATCCCAGCTCCGTCAGCATGGTCCTGACCGCCGCCATATAGGGGGCCGGGCCACAGAGATAGACATGGCGTCCGCGCAGATCTGGGGCCAGTTCGGCCAGCATGGCGGGGGTGAGTCGGCCCACCCAGGGATGAGCCGTTGGCGCCTCTTCCAATATCAGGGCATCGCGCACGCCTGAATGAGCCGCAGCCAGCGTAGCCAAGTCATCTGCGAAGATCACATCTGCTGGCGAGCGGGCGCTATGGATAAAGCGGATATCGGCATCCGGCCGTTTGGCGAGCTCGTCCCGCAACATGGCCCACATGGGGGTAATGCCGGAACCGGCACTGAGCAGCAGTGGCCGTTCGCAAGGCAGGGCGGTCAGGTTGAAATCGCCGAACGGACCATCGGCCCGGATCTTGTCTCCCACCTGCAAGGTCTGGTGCAGATGGTGGGAGACCCGTCCCACATCCTTAATGGTGACCTGCCAGCATGCATCCTGCGGGCTGGAGGAGAGGGTATAGGCGCGGCACTCCGGCAGGCCGTCGATCTCGGTGTGCAGGGTGATGCTCTGGCCAGCCAGTACGGGAGGGAGGCTGCCGGAAAGCGGCGCCAGCTGCCAGCTCACGACGTCGTGGGTGTTCTGTTGGCGGCCAATGCAGGTGAGCGTGAGAGAGGTCATCACAAGGCTCCTTAGGTTTGAAACGGGTTGAAAAACGTCTGGTGAAAAAGCCGGGTCCAGAAAAAAGGCGAGCCGGGCGGCTCGCCAAACGCTTACAACATGAGGTGCCGATCAGGCCGCCAGGATCTCGGCCAAGTCAGCCTCGGCCGTGGTGGTCCCTTTCAGGCCGAATTGCTCCTCCAGCACCTTGAGCAGCGCCGGGGTGAGGAAGGCGGGTGCGGTCGGGCCGGTACGAATGTCCTTCACCCCGAGGGAGAGCAGGGTGAGCAGAATGACGATGGCTTTTTGCTCGAACCAGGAGAGCACCAGCGTTAGCGGCAGATCGTTGACCCCGCACTCGAACGCCTCGGAGAGTGCCAGCGCCAACTGGATGGCGGAGTAGGCATCGTTGCACTGGCCCACGTCCAGCAGGCGCGGAATGCCGCCGATGTCGCCAAAGTCGAGCTTGTTGAACTTGTACTTGCCGCAGCCCAGGGTGAGCAGCAGGCTGTCGCGCGGCGCCGCCTTGGCAAACTCGGTGAAGTAGGCGCGCTCGGCCTTGTCGCCGTCACAGCCACCCACCAGGAAGAAGTGGCTGATCTCCCCGGCTTTGACCTTCTCAATCACTGCGGGCGCAGCCTGCATCAGGGCGTTGCGGGCAAAGCCGATGGTGATGAAGTGCTCGAGCTCGGTGTGCTTGAAGCCTTCCAGCGCTTGGGCCTTGGCGATCACGGCGGAGAAATCGCCCCCCTCCAGATGGGTTACGCCCGGCCAGCCGACGATGGAGCGGGTGAAGATGCGATCCGAGTAGTTGCCCACGTTCGGGTCGATGATGCAGTTGGAGGTCATCACCACGGCGCCCGGGAAGTTGGCAAACTCCTTCTGCTGGTTTTGCCAGGCGGAGCCGTAGTTGCCCACCAGATGGGGGTATTGCTTGAAGAAGGGGTAGGCCAGCGCGGGCAGCATCTCGCCATGGGTGTAGACATGGATGCCGGTCCCTTTGGTCTGCTCCAGAATGAGCTTGAGATCCATCATGTCGTGGCCGGAGACCAGAATGCACTTGCCGGGAATTGGCGTGACTCTGACCCGGGTCGGCTCCGGGTGACCGAAGGCGCGGGTTTCACCCAGATCCAGCATCTCCATGATTTTGAAGTTGAGCTGACCGATCTCCATGGCACAGCTGAACAGCCGACCCATTTCGCTCGGGTCTGTGCTGAGCCAGCTCATGATGCGGTGGAATTCGGCGGCCACCTCGTCACTCTGCTGATCCAGCACCCGGGCGTGCTCCATATAGGCGGCGGCGCCCTTGAGGCCGTAAAGACAGAGCAGACGCAGCCCCATGATGTCCTCGTTCACCTCGCTCTTGCCCCGATTGGGGGCGGCTGGTGCGGCATGGGCGAGCTGTTCCAGCAGCTTGGCACCTGGCTCGAAGTGGGCGGATGATGGCAAATCGTTCACCCGCACCGTCATGGCGGTCAGACGATTGGCTAACTGCTGGCGATAGGCGAGGGCCTGATTGACGTAGGCCACGATGCGATTCGAGTCGAAGTTGACGTTGGTGAGGGTGGCGAAGAAGGCTTTGGGCACGAAAGCATCGACCTCGCGATCCATGATGCCCTGCTCGCGGGCGGCCAGCGCCCAGGCGCTGAGCCCCTGCAGGGTGTAGATCAGCACATCCTGCAGATCCGAGGTTTCCGCCGTCTTGCCGCACATACCTTGTGCGTAGGCACAGCCGTTGCCAGCCGGGGTACGAATTGTCTGTTCACATTGCACACAAAACATCATGCCTCTCCTAATTGGACATTTCAGTTGTCTGTTTTGTGGCGATTCTATTCCTCTCGCGAAAAACTTAATAGGCATTCAATTTGCCAATTAAGATTCCCTTGATGCAGATCAAAAACAAAAAAAGCCGCCCAAACAGGGCGGCAAGCGGGTGGATAAAAGGAGAGACAACTCAGGTTTGCAACAGAACATAACAATCAGACGGATTGGGCCGTGGTCTGGTCAGGTGCTTCCGGCCCGGTACTTACTCAAGCCAGCATACGTACGCTGTAGCTGGCTTGGTTCACTATCAGGCCAGATAAGCGCGCAGCATCCAGACCAGTTTTTCCTGCTGCTGCACATAGTCGGAGAGTATGGAGGCAGTGCCTTCATCACCGGCTTCGGCGGCCTGACCCAGAATACGGCGCTGGGCGACCAGCAGTTCGCGGAAGCTATCCAGCAGGGATTCGACACAGGCGCGGCCATCGTGCAGCCCTTTTTGCTCGGGGATGGCAGAGACTTTCAGGTAGTCACTGAAGCTGTGCATGGGCACCCCGTCCAGGGTCAGGATCCGCTCGGCCAGTGCATCGACTTTCAGCAGCAGGTCGTTGTAAATCTCTTCAAATTTCAGGTGCAGTTCGAAGAACTGGTTGCCACGGATATTCCAGTGGAAGCCGCGCACGTTCATGTAGAGGATCTGGTAGCTGGCAAGCAATTTGTTCAACTCGGCTGCCAGGGCTTGTGATTGAGCAGTATCAAGACCAATCGGGCTTTTCATCATTCACCTCCAGATTTGGAAATCGGTTTTAAATTCTCTTTCGGAACGCAGTCAGAATAACGCCTTGCAAAATGCAGGGACAATTGCTTGTGCCTAAATGTTTGATAGCTAACGGCTATCAAACAGTACGCAGCAACGGGGGCAATGGATGAGGATTAGGGGAAGTATTTTTCCAGCAGCGCCATCAGGATGGCCTGGCACTCGCGGTCCGGTTTGCTATCGACCTTGCTGGCGCGAAAGTGGAGCTGAAAGGCGCCCATGACGGCCCGGCTCTGCTCATCCCACTGGCCGGTTTGGGGCAGGCCGTAGCCATAGCGGGCCAGCTGTTGTTGCCACATGGCCGCATCCCAATCGGGCAAGGGACTGGCCAGTAACTCGGCCACCCGACCTTCATCGGGCCAGGCGCCGACCCCGTACGTCAGATAGAGCTGGCGCCAGGGGAAGTGGGGGCCGGGATCCTGCTTGCGTTCGGGGGCGACATCGCTGTGGCCCAGCACCTGGGTCGGTGGAATCTGGTAGCGGGCGACCAGCTCCCGACTGAGGGCGCCGACGGCGGCAATCTGCTGCGGGGTATAGGGTTGCCAGCGCCGCGCATCGGGGGCCAGCGGCTCATCTTCCGCTGGATAGCCGAGGTTGACGATCTCGATGCCAAGGGAGCTGGCATTGAGCCCGGCATATTGGTGCCAGCGGCTGCGCCCGGCATGCCAGGCGCGCGCGCTGTCCGGTACCAGCTGATAGACCGGTAGCGGGGTCTCGTGGCTGTCGCGGGGGATCAGGTAGTGGGCGCTCACCTTGTGCTCCGGCTCGGTCAGCAGGCGCAAGGAATTGGCATCGTCTTCGTCGGTGTAGTGAAGGATCAGAAAGGCGATCCGCTCATTCTGGTTGGCGCTCTGATAGCGGGTAGAGAGCTGGTATTCGGACGGAGTACAACCACCCAGCAGCAGAACCAGTGGCAGAAAGAAGAGGGGAAGAAGACAGCGCCAGCGCCATCCCCCTGCCACAGTCAGTCTGCTGAGCGTGGGAGGAGTGAGTCGCTGGCACATGTCGAAGGCCCTGTCTGGTCAGTCGCGCGGCTGGTTAGCCGCGGTATTTGGCAGTGAGACCGATCAGGAAGTTGCGCAGGATCTGATCCCCGCAATCCTGATAGTGCTTGTGATCCTTGGAGCGGAACAGGGCACTGAGCTCGGACTTGGAGAGGTTGAAGTCGGCGAGCTTGAGGGTGCCGAGCATATCCTCTTCCTTGAAGTTGAGACCGATGCGCAGCTTGCGCAGGATCATGTTGTTGTTGATCCTGTTCGGGATCACCTGGGGCGGTGCATCTTCCCGCACGCCGCGGCGGGCGATGATGAAACCGTCGAGGAACTGGCTCAGGGCCGAGTCGGGACAGGCGACATAGCCTGCCTCTTGCTCTTCACCTTCCGCTGCCTCTTTCATCAACCAGCTGTGCAGCTGGGCGTGAGTGACCGTCAGGTTGCCCTTGGCAAACATCTCGACCATCTGGTCGTTGCTGATGGTGAGGGCGTAGCGCAGACGGCGCAGAATATCGTTGTTGGTCATGCTGACTCCTGTGTAAACGGCGCAACTTTACCATCTGGCGGCCCTCGCGTCAGAAAAAGCGGGGCCGCTACAGTTCAGGTCAAGCTCATCAAACCTTGCCGAGATAGCGGGGTGCCTCCTGGCGCACCAGTTCCAGCGCATCTTGCAGCTCCAGCAGCTCGGGTTCCAGCTCGCTCACCGGCACGCCGTCACGCAGCTGTTGCTCCAGCTGGGAGAGCAGCCGTTGCAGTCCCGGTACCCCGGAATAGGCACAGCCGCCGTTGAGGCGATGGAGCTGGGCCAGCACCTCGCTATCTTCAATTTCGCCAGCCAGCGCGCTATCCAGCACAGGTTCCACTTCGTCGAAACTGGCCAGCAGCATGGTCAGCATCTCTCTGGCGAGATGCTCTTTCCCTGCCGCCTGCCGCACCGCCAGTGCCCAGTCGATCTGTTGGGCACCATTATTCTGGTGGCGGCGATGGGCAAAGTCGGTGATGAGCTGGGCCAGCATGCTCTCGTCGATGGGTTTGGCCAGATAGTCATCCATCCCCTGCCGGATCAGCCGCTCCCGTTCTCCGGGGATGGCGTGGGCGGTCACCGCCACGATCGGGGTGGTGGTGTTGAGGGACTGGTTGCGGATCGCCTGGGTGGCGCTGATGCCATCCATGATCGGCATCTGGATATCCATGAAGATGATGTCGAACGGCTGGCTCTGGGCCTGCTTGACCGCCTCCTTACCGTTTTTGCACACCACCACCTGACTCACCATCTCCTTGAGCATGGCGGCGATCAGCTTGAGGTTGGCGGCGTTGTCGTCCACCGCCAGCACCTTGATTGGCTGCAACTGGCGCGGAGCAGGCTGAGCAGGTAGCTTCTGGCGGCTCGATTCCGGCGAGAGCAGGGCGTGCAGCAGCTTGCGGTGGTTGACCGGTTTGGAGAGACAGTGCTGGGCGCCATGGGCCAGCATAGCTTCATAGAGCGACGGCTCGTGGCTGCTGAGCAGTACTATGGTGTTCTGCTGCTGGCCGTTCAGTCTGTCGAGACGGCCGAGCACCTGCTGCGGCGTATGCAGGGTGCTGCTGCCGATGATCACCATCTCCTGCTCGCTCATCTCGGGCCAGGGATCATCGCTGGTCAGTGGGTGCACGTCGAGGTGCCACTCCGCTAACAGGGCGAGCAGGGAGGCTTGCGCGAAGGGATCCGGTTCCAGCAGCCAGAGCCGTTTGCCACGGATCCGATCCAGTGGCAATTGATCGGTCTGGGGCAGGGGGGAGACCTCTACATCCAGACTGAAGGAGAAGATGGAGCCCTTGCCGAGCTCCGATTCAAAGCGGATCTGGCCGCCCATCTGCTGCACCAGCTTCTGGGTGATAACGAGGCCCAGGCCCGTGCCGCCATAACGGCGGGAGATGGATGAGTCGGCCTGATTGAAGGCCTGGAACAGCTGATGTTGCTGCTCTTGGGAGATGCCGATGCCGGTATCGCGGATCTGGACGTTGAGCCTCACCTTGTGGTTGCCACTGCCGGTCTGCTCGATATGGACATCCACGTTGCCTTGCTCGGTGAACTTGATGGCGTTGCCGGTGAGGTTGGTCAGCACCTGTTGCAGACGCATGGGGTCGCCGGTGAGGTAATCCGGCACATCGGCATCCACCCGCAGGGAGAGCTCCAGCTGCTTATCGTGGGCGCTGGGGCCGAGCAGGTGCATGGTCTCGTTGAGGGTGTCGCGCAGGCTGAACGGGATATGCTCCAGCTGCAGTTTGCCCGCTTCCAGCTTCGAGAAGTCGAGGATGTCGTTGATGATGCCAAGCAGGTTGCGCGCCGATTTCTCGATGGTCTGCATATAGTCGGTCTGGCTCGGGGTCAGGCTGGTTTTCAGCAACTGGCGGGTAAAACCGATGACCCCGTTGAGCGGGGTACGCAATTCGTGGGACATGTTGGCCAGAAACTCCGACTTGACCCGCGCCGCCTCCTGCGCCCGCTTCTTGGCCATGTCGAGCTCGACGTTCTGGATCTCGATCTGCTCCAGCGTTTCGCGCAAGTCAGAGGTGGCCTGATCGATATTCTGCTGCATCTCTTCGTGATATTCGGAGAGCGCCTTGGCCATGGCGTTGATGCCATTTTTCAGCATATCCAGCTCGCCGGTGAGCTGGCCGCTGACCCGGGTATCGAGCCGCCCCTCCCTGATTTTGTGCACTGCCTGCACCATGTTGGTGATGGGCTGGGTCACGCTCTTGACCAGACGGAAGCCAAACAGGGTACTGAAGGCGACCCCGATGAGCACCATGATCACCGCAAAGAAGGTGTCGCGGTATTGCAGCAGCATGGCCCTGTCGGTCGCCATCTGCATCGAGATGTAGCCGATCATCGGCGGCTCTACATCGCTGGGCAGCGGGAAGCCATCCAGACTGGTTTCAGCCTGGATCGGGGTGCGCAAAATGATGTCGTCCCCCTGAAACGTCACGCTGGTCAGATCCGGAATAGGCTCGCCATCGGGCAGCCTGAGCCGGGTGAAATCCCGGTGGTAGTTCGAGGTAACGAACAGCTGGTTGTCCTGGGTGAAGACAGCGATGGACTTGATGAAGGGGGAGTTCTTGCGATGGGTCAGGCCAATCAGCCGCTTGAGGGATTCGCGACTGTGCTGGGTCATCCCGTATTCACTGGCGATCGCCAGCGGTTCGATAATGTTGATCCCCTGATCAATGAGGTTGTTTTCCAGCTGCTGGTAGCGGTGGAAGGTGAAGTAACCGGCCATCAGGCCACCGATGATCAGGGTTGGCAGGATGGTGAAGGCGAGAACGCGTGCTCTCAGGCCATATTTGGTCATACGAACAGGCCACCAGTGAACAGGGTTGGCGATAGGGTTGATGGCAATACACGGGCTCTGTGGCCGTATTTGGTCATACTATTATTCTTGTGGGACAATACCCGGCAGCAGATTCCACAATCATGACATAGCCACCTATAGGCACCAAGTTTTATGGCCCAGTTTTTCAAGCCCCAAAAGAAGTCCATCCAGCTCCAACGCATTGAATTTACGATAGACACCCTCGATCACCACTGCGTCGGTATCGGTCGCCATCAGGGCAAGGCGATCTTCGTCGAAGGGGCGCTGCCCGGCGAGACCGTCAAGGCACGCATCACCGAAGAGAAAAAGCAGTATGGTCACGCCGCCTTGCAACAGGTGGTGACCCCGGCGGCTAATCGTATCGCTCCCTTTTGCGGCCACTATCGCGAGTGCGGCGGTTGCAGTGCCCAGCACATGTCGGTTGCCGATCAGCAAGCCGCCAAGGCGGCGGGACTGGTCAGCCTGTTCGAGCGGTTGGGCAACATCAAGGCGCCGGCGCTGGAGCCGGTACTGACCGGTGAGGATCGTGCCTATCGCCGGGTCTGTCGTCTGGCCATCAAATTTGACAAGAACGGTCGCTGCACCCGGGTCGGTTTCCGCCGCCGCAACAGCAACGATCTGGTGGAGATCGACAGTTGCCCTGTGCTGGCCGAACCGCTCTCTGCGCTGATTGCCCCGCTGCGTGAATGCCTCAATCGCCTCAAGAGCCAGCGCGAGCTGGGCCATGCGGAGCTAATCCAGGCCGAGCAGGGGATCATGATGCTGCTGCGCCACACCGGCCGCCCCAATGAGACGGATCGCGCCCTGCTGGTGGAGTTTGCAAAAGCGCAGGGGATCGACCTCTATCTGCAGGCGGCCGATGATCGCATCGAAGCGCTGCAACAACAATTTTCCCCATCCTACTCGCTGGATGGCCTGTCTCTTGCATTTGCTCCCGGTGATTTCATTCAGGTCAACGGCCCCATAAACCAGAGCATGGTTGAGCAGGCGCTGACATGGCTCGGGGCGAGCAAGGATGACAAGGTGCTCGATCTCTTCTGCGGCATCGGCAACTTCACCCTGCCGCTGGCCCGTCAGGCTCGCGAAGTGGTGGGTGTGGAAGGTGAACTGGCCATGGTGCAGCAGGCCGAAGAGAACGCCCGTCGCAACGGCATCACCAATGCCCGTTTCTACAAAGCCGACCTGAGCGATGACATCGTCGGCATGTCCTGGGCGCGGGAAGGGTTTGATCTGGTGCTGCTGGATCCGGCTCGCCCCGGCGCGCTGGAAGTGATGGGACACGTCGTGAAACTTTCACCCAAGCGGGTGGTCTACGTCTCCTGTAACCCGGTCACCCTGGCGCGGGACAGTCAGGTGCTGGTGAAAGGGGGTTACCGTCTGGTGCGCCTCGGCATGCTCGACATGTTCCCTCACACCGGTCATCTGGAGTCCATGGCGCTGTTTGAACGGGAGTAAATGACTCATCAGTTCGGCGATGCCGGATAGGTCATCCGGCATGTTTGTTACTGTTTGAGCAGGTGTGTATATGAAGTAATCCTGCTCATCGGTACGGCGATGCGGATATGTAATCTGGCATGTCTGCGGCTGTTTGAGCAGGTGTGTATATGAAGTAATCCTGCTCATCGGTACGGCGATGCGGATGTGTAATCTGGCATGTCTGCGGCTGTTTGAGCTTGTGTGATTGGGGTAATCTAGACCCTCGTCGTTCGGCAGGGCCTGTTGGCGCGCTCTATTGTCTTTCTGGACAATATGCCTTGAAAAGTGCGCTGGATATCCCCATTTGAGGCAATCTCATGAGGGGAGAAAGTGACAGCTTTCGGCCCGATAATTTAAAGGATTGATACCATGGTTGCGGTTCGCGATATTCATTTGAAAGACAACTTCACCCTGGAAGAGTGGGTCAGCTCGCTCTCCTTGAGTGACAGTGAAAAGGATCAGCTGCGAACCGTCTACCAGTATTGTCTGACGCTCGGTGACGAGGCGCTGACCAGCAAGCTGCTGGTGCGCGGCATCGAAATGGTGGGCATCCTGCAGATGCTCAGCATGGATATCGGTACCCTCAAAGCGGCCATCATTTACCCCTTCGTCGAAGCCGGTCTCATCAGCCAGGAGCGGATGGACGAGGACTTCGGCTCCAAGATCGCCAAGCTGGTGGAAGGGGTGCTGGAGATGGAGGCCATCCGCTCCCTGCAGACCCTCCATCGCAGCGAAACCTCGCCGGAGCAGGTCGACAACGTGCGTCGCATGTTGCTTGCCATGGTCGAGGATGTGCGCGCCGTGGTGATCAAACTGGCGGAGCGGATCGCTTGCCTGCGGGAAGCGAAGACGGCAGATGAAGAGACCCGGGTGCTGATGGCCCAGGAGATCACCAATATCTATGCGCCGCTCGCCAACCGTCTGGGCATCGGCCAGCTCAAGTGGGAGCTGGAAGATCTCGCCTTCCGTTACCTGCACCCGGATACCTACAAGCAGATCGCCAAGCAGCTCGACGAGAAGCGGCTCGACCGCGAGCGCTATATCCGCGAGTTTGTGCAATCCCTGCGTAATGGCCTGAAAGAGGCGGGAGTTGACGCCGAGGTGTACGGCCGCCCGAAACATATCTACAGCATCTGGCGCAAGATGCAGAAGAAGCACCTCGAGTTCAACGAGTTGTTCGACGTGCGCGCGGTGCGGGTAGTGACCAAGCGGCTGCAGGATTGCTATGCGGCGCTCGGTATCGTCCATACCCAGTTCCACCACATTCCCCGCGAGTTTGACGACTATGTCGCCAACCCCAAACCCAACGGCTACCAGTCAATTCACACCGTAGTGGTGGGGCCGGAGGGCAAGACGGTCGAGATCCAGATCCGTACCGACCAGATGCATCAGGATGCCGAGCTCGGCGTCGCGGCGCACTGGCGCTACAAGGAAGGGGCGCAGGCTGGCGGCAAGGCCAACACCTTCGAAGACAAGATCGAGTGGCTGCGCAAGCTGCTCGCCTGGCAGGAAGATCTCTCCGAGAGCGGCTCCCTGCTGGAAGATCTGCGCAGTCAGGTGTTCGAGGACCGGGTCTACGTCTTCACCCCGAAAGGGGATGTCATCGACCTGCCGGCAGGCGCCACCCCGCTCGATTTTGCCTATCACGTCCACAGCATGATCGGTCACCGCTGCATCGGCGCCAAGATTGACGGCCGCATCGTGCCGTTTACCTATGCGCTGCAGACCGGCGATCAGGTGGAGGTGATCACCCAGAAAGAGCCGAACCCGAGCCGCGACTGGATGAACCCCAACGCCGGCTTCCTGCGCTCCAGCCGGGCGCGGGCCAAGGTGGCGACCTGGTTCAGAAAACTGGATCGGGACAAGAATATCGTGGCCGGTCGCGAGCTGTTCGAGAAGGAGCTGGATCGCCATAACCTCAGCATGTCCAAGATCGACAAGGGCAACATGCTGCGCCGCTTCAATCTGGAGAGCACCGACGATCTGCTGGCCGGTATCGGCAGCGGCGATATCCGCATCAACCAGGTGCTCAACTATCTCGACACCTGCTACAACAAGCCGACGGCGGAAGAGGAAGATCGCCGCCTGTTGGAGAAGCTGGAGCAGAAGGCCAATGCGCCGATGCGCCACAAGCCCAAAGACCACATCGTGGTGGAAGGGGTCGGCAACCTGATGACCCATATTGCCCGCTGCTGCCAGCCCATTCCGGGGGACTCCATTCAGGGCTTTATCACCATGGGACGTGGCGTTTCGATCCACCGGGAAGATTGCGAGCAGTTGAAAGAGTTGTCACGGCGCAACCCCGAGCGGCTGATCGATGCGGTGTGGGGGGAGAACTACTCCGGCGGCTACGGCCTCACCATCCGGATCATCTCCAACGATCGCTCCGGCCTGCTGCGCGATATCACCACAGTGCTGGCCAACGAGAAGATCAATGTGATGGGGGTGCGCTCACGTTCCAACGTGCGCGAGCAGACCGCCGAGATCGACATGGAGCTGGAGATTTACAACATCAACGCCTTCAACCGGGCGTTGGCCAAGCTCAGTCAGCTCAACGATGTGATCAGCGCCAAGCGGCTTTGATATCGAACCGACCGGCCCCAGTGGCCGGTCTGCATTTACGACCCTTGTTGAACGAATTGAAAGCGAATATCCCATGTCCCAACGTTACGATCTGCCCCAACTGCTCGACATCATGGCTCGTTTGCGTGATCCGCAAAACGGCTGCCCCTGGGATCTGAAACAGAACTTCCAGAGCATAGTGCCGCACACCCTGGAAGAGGCCTACGAAGTGGCCGATGCCATCGAGACCGAGGATTGGCAGGGGCTGAAAGGGGAGCTGGGGGATTTGCTGTTTCAGGTGGTGTTTTACGCCCAGCTGGGTAAGGAGCGTGGGCTGTTTGACTTCGCCGATATCGTCGATACGGTGAGTGAAAAGCTCATTCGCCGTCATCCCCATGTTTTCTCGGATGCCGACCTTGCCAACGAGCAGGCGGTAAAAGCGAACTGGGAAGCGGAAAAGGCCAAAGAGCGGGCGGCCCTCGACAAAGAGAGCGTGCTGGACGACATTCCGCAGGCGTTGCCTGCCCTGACCCGCGCCGCCAAAATTCAGAAACGCTGCGCCACCGTCGGATTCGACTGGAAGACGTTGGGGCCTGTGGTGGACAAGATCCACGAAGAGATCGACGAGGTGATGGAAGAGGCATTGATGGCCGATGTGGACGAGGCGCGGGTGAGCGACGAGCTCGGCGACCTGCTGTTTGCTACCGTCAATCTGGTGCGTCATCTGGGCAAGGATCCGGAGCAGGTACTGCGCGGCGCCAATGCCAAGTTCGAACGTCGTTTTCGTCAGGTTGAGCAGATAATCGCCGCAGAAGGCTTGAAAATGACCGATTGCACCCTCGAAAAGCTCGATGCCGCCTGGGATAAGGCGAAGGAAACCGAGCAAAGTTGATTTGGCGCAAGATGGGGGGGCGGTGAGCCTGATAGATTTTTGCTCATTGTTTGGGAGAGGGGTTTTTGGTATACTGTTTCCCCGTCCTGCTTCATCCCCGAAGCACCCCTTAAAATTCCCTAAACTTCTTTCAGGTTCAGCATGACGACCAAATATATTTTTGTTACTGGTGGCGTTGTTTCATCCCTCGGCAAAGGCATTGCCGCAGCTTCTCTGGCAGCCATTCTGGAAGCCCGTGGTCTGGATGTGACCATCATGAAACTGGACCCGTACATCAACGTGGATCCGGGCACCATGAGCCCGACCCAGCATGGTGAAGTGTTCGTAACCGAGGACGGGGCCGAAACCGATCTGGATTTGGGCCACTACGAGCGTTTCATCCGCACCAAGATGACCCGTCGCAACAACTTTACCACCGGCCGTATCTACGCCGACGTACTGCGTAAAGAGCGTCGTGGTGACTATCTGGGCGCCACCATTCAGGTTATCCCGCACATCACCAACGCCATCAAAGAGCGGGTGATTGCCGGTGCCGAAGGCCATCAGGTTGCCATCGTCGAAGTGGGCGGTACCGTGGGTGACATCGAGTCCCTGCCGTTCCTCGAAGCCATTCGTCAGCTGGCTGCCGAAGTGGGCCGCAACAACGCCATGTTCATGCACCTGACGCTGGTTCCTTACCTGGCTGCGGCCGGTGAAGTGAAGACCAAGCCGACCCAGCACTCCGTCAAAGAGCTGCTCTCCATCGGTATCCAGCCGGATGTGCTGATCTGCCGCTCCGACCGTGCCATTCCGGCCAACGAGCGCGCCAAGATCGCCCTGTTCTGCAACGTGCCGGAGCGCGCCGTCATCTCCATGAAAGACGTCGACTCCATCTACAAGATCCCGGCACTGCTCAAGTCCCAGAATCTGGACTCCTACTTCACCGAGCGTTTCGGTCTGGAGTGTAAAGAAGCTGATTTGTCCGAGTGGGAACAGGTTATTTACGAAGAGGCCAACCCGACTGGTGAAGTAACCATCGGTATGGTCGGCAAGTACGTCTCCCTGCCGGACGCTTACAAGTCCGTCAACGAGGCGCTCAAGCACGGTGGTCTCAAGACCCGTCACTCCGTCAACATCAAGTACATCGACTCTCAGGACATCGAGACCCGTGGCGCCGAGCTGCTGGAAGGTCTTGACGCGATCCTGGTGCCGGGTGGTTTCGGTGAGCGCGGTGTGGAAGGCAAAATTCTGGCTGCCCAGTATGCCCGCGAGAACAAGATCCCCTACCTGGGTATCTGCCTCGGCATGCAGGTTGCCATGATCGAATTCGCTCGCAACGTAGCGGGTATGGAAGGGGCTCACTCCTCCGAATTCAAGAAAGATTGCGCATACCCGGTCGTCGGCCTCATCACCGAGTGGGTGGATGAAGAGGGCAACGTCGAGACTCGTACCGAGAAGTCTGATCTGGGCGGTACCATGCGTCTGGGTTCCCAGCTCTGCCACCTGGTCGAAGATTCCAAGGTGCGTCAGATGTACGGCAGCCCGACCATTTACGAGCGTCACCGTCACCGTTACGAAGTAAACAACAAGCTGCTGCCGCAGATTGAAGCGGCAGGTCTGAAAGTGACCGGTCTCTCCGCCGACAAGAAGTTGGTGGAAATCATCGAGATCCCGGATCACCCCTGGTTCGTGGCCGCGCAGTTCCACCCGGAGTTCACCTCTACTCCTCGTGATGGCCACGCTCTGTTCGCCGGTTTTGTGAAGGCGGCAGGCGAGTATCAGAAGCGTAATTTGAAGTAATTGAAAATAAATGCGGTTGGGGCACTGTGCCACAGCCGCTTTTTTTGGCATATTTTTGTTGTTTTTTTACGAAACCTGAGGAAATACACATGTCCAAGATCGTTAAAGTGATCGGTCGTGAAATCATCGACTCCCGTGGTAACCCGACCGTTGAGGCCGAAGTTCACCTGGAAGGTGGTTTTGTTGGTATGGCAGCCGCTCCGTCTGGCGCGTCCACCGGTTCCCGCGAAGCGCTGGAACTGCGTGACGGCGACAAGAGCCGTTTCCTGGGTAAAGGCGTGCTGAAAGCCATCGAAGCCGTAAACGGCCCGATCGCTCAAGCTCTGCTGGGTAAAGATGCCAAGGACCAGGCCACTGTCGACCAGATCATGATCGACCTCGACGGTACCGAGAACAAATCCAAGTTCGGCGCCAACGCCATCCTGGCTGTTTCCCTGGCTAACGCCAAAGCTGCCGCTGCTGCCAAAGGCATGCCGCTGTACGCCCACATCGCCGAGCTGAACGGCACCCCGGGTGTTTACTCCATGCCGCTGCCGATGATGAACATCATCAACGGTGGTGAGCACGCCGACAACAACGTCGACATCCAGGAGTTCATGATCCAGCCGGTTGGCGCCAAGACCCTGAAAGAAGCCGTTCGCATGGGCGCAGAAGTGTTCCACAACCTGGCCAAAGTGCTGAAGTCCAAGGGCTACAACACTGCAGTTGGTGACGAAGGTGGTTTCGCTCCGAACCTGAAATCCAACGCCGAAGCGCTGGAAGTTATCGCTGAAGCCGTTGCCGCTGCCGGTTACAAACTGGGCACCGACATCACCCTGGCTATGGACTGCGCTGCTTCCGAGTTCTACGACGCAGAGAAGAAAGAGTACAACCTGAAAGGCGAAGGTCGTGTCTTCACCTCCAACGGTTTCTCCGACTTCCTGGCTGACCTGACCACCAAGTTCCCGATCGTCTCCATCGAAGATGGCCTGGACGAATCTGACTGGGAAGGCTTCGCCTACCAGACTGCTGAACTGGGCAAGAAAATCCAGATCGTTGGTGACGACCTGTTCGTAACCAACACCAAGATCCTGAAGCGCGGTATCGACAACGGCATCGCCAACTCCATCCTGATCAAGTTCAACCAGATCGGTTCCCTGACCGAAACTCTGGCTGCCATCAAGATGGCCAAAGACGCTGGCTACACTGCCGTCATCTCCCACCGCTCCGGTGAGACCGAAGACGCGACCATCGCCGACCTGGCTGTTGGTACCGCTGCTGGCCAGATCAAGACCGGTTCCATGAGCCGTTCTGACCGTGTTGCCAAGTACAACCAGCTGATCCGTATCGAAGAAGCTCTGGGTGCCAAAGCTCCTTTCCGCGGTCTGAAAGAAGTTAAAAACCAGGCTTAATTTGCTGGTTTGCCAGCCTCGGCTGGAATGAAAAAAACCGGAACCCCTGGGTTCCGGTTTTTTTATGCCTGCTCCTTGCCGCAACGCCCTGAGAGGCGAGGGCGTTGTGCCTCTGGTCTCGGGTCAGATAAAGGGGAGCGTGCGCTGATAGCGCCCTGCATGCGCCTTGAAGCCCAGCTTTGCAAACAGGGCGATAGAACGGACATTATCTGCATCGATATCTGCGGTGAGGCTGGTGACTCCCAGTGTGCTGGCGTGGGCGAACAACAATCCCAGCGCTTCCGACATAAACCCTCTGTGCCAATAGGCCGCATTGAGCAGGCAGCCCACCTCGCAGCAATGGCCCGCCTCACTGAAGCTGTGCAGGCCACAGGTGCCGATCACCTTGTTGCCCTCCCGCTCGACAATCGCCCACTCCAGTGACTCACCTGTTTGTTCCAGCCGCACCACGCTCGCCATCATCTGCACCACCATGGCGGGAGAGGTAAAGCAGGGATCAGAGGCAAACGCCATGGTCAGTGGATTGCCATAAATCTCGAACAGATCGGCGGCATCCTGCGGGCCAATGGTACGCAGTACAATCCGAGAGCCGGTTAAGTCTGGCTTCATAAATCTCCTTTGGATGTGTTACACCAGCAAAGCTACAGGTGAATAGAGATGCCATCTGAAAGTCGGCTCAGAAAGGTGGGTGTCCCAGATTTGTTGCTACTAGAAGAAGTAAAACAAACACGTTACCACTAGAGGAAGTAACGTAAACACGTTACTACTAGAGAAAGTAACACAATCACGTTACTACTAGAAGGAGTAACACAAACACGTTACCACTAGAAGAAGTAACACAAACACGTTACTACTAGGGGAAGTAACACAAAAACGTTACTACTAGGAAAGGTAACACAGACACGTTACCACTATAAAAAGTAACACAAACACGTTACTATTGAAGCTAAGTAGCAATACAGCACTACTTATGTATATGAGAGTTTAGATATGGAAGAAATAGAACAAGAAGAACGAGTCAGACCTATAGCAGTAATAAGTGGAGACATTGTACGCTCTACTGAACTAGAGCACAGTATGTATGAAGACCTACTCTATACTTTGCATAATCAGCTATCATTGATTCGTTCTCTAAATCCAAACAACAAGTTCGAAGTTACTAGAGGCGATTCTTTTCAAGTTCTAGTCCAAGATATCGAAAATGCAGCCACATACGCACTATTACTGAGAACTAGCTTAAAAAGTAGAAATAGTAATTATGATTGTAGAATAAGTCTTGCTATAGGACATGATGTATCTATACGACATACAATAGGTAGTTCAACAGGTGATGCTTTCACTTTATCAGGAAGAGCACTAGACAAGATGACCACAGACACATTGAAAGTGTCGACCCCAGTGCAACCGTTCAATGAACATTTTGATCTACTAACTAAATACTTAGATAACCAGGTATCAGGGATGACAGAACGCCAATGCGCGATAATATATATTGTCCTTAAAAATCAACACTCCCTTACACAGAAAGAAATAGCGGAGTTATTGGGCGTGAATAGAGTATCAGTGAACCGCTCAATAAAATCAGCAAACCTAAATTTAATAACTGAATATACTCAATTATTCTCGCAAAAAGTAAGGGAGTTTTTCCTTTGAATACATTCTTCATTTTGTTCCTATTTCTTGTCATTGTACATGTAATGGTCGACTTCTATTTTCAACCTGAATCATGGGTTCAAGACAAAAATGATAATAAAACAAAATCTCACAAGCTATATATTCATTCAGCAATACACGCTTTAGTTTCCTGCATCCCAGTATTATTTATCACAACAGATTGGCGTTCTATTAGCTGTATGTTAATTATTATTGGAGTTTCTCACTGTCTAATCGATCTTGCGAAGACATACTTAGGAAAAGACTTACGTTACTTCATTCTTGATCAAATACTACACATAGCAGTCTTGGCTGCGGTCGCTTTACATATATCTCAATTAGAGCTGCCTTTATCAGTAATGAAGGATATTGTTATTACTAAAAGCACTCTAGCAATTGCACTTGCTTATACTGTAATTTTTAAGCCCACTTCGATTATCATTTGTTCTATTTTATCTAAATATACGCCAGATGCGAATGAGGAAAATAAAGGCTTGATTTCCGGAGGGGCTATTATCGGATATTTAGAACGAACGTTAATTTTAACTTTCACTATAGCTGGGCAATTTTCAGTCATTGGATTCGTATTAGCTGCTAAGTCGATATTCAGATTTGGTGAATTAAACAACGCAAAAAATCATAAACTAACAGAATACGTTCTATTAGGTTCATTACTTTCAGTAGCGATTACATCGATTATTGGATTGGCCGTAAAGAACTTTATTTAGGGAGCCTAACGCCTGCATTTGCGGCTGGTTTGGAGTGCAGCGGAAAACCAGTCCGCCAACGTGCGTTTGTTAGGTATTTTTTAAATACTCTTTTTGCAATGGTAATCCCCCCATTTTTTGGAGCACTCAAAAGTAGAGGTC
>NZ_JRJY01000086.1:0-307 GCF_000801015.1 Aeromonas sp. ZOR0001
CGCTCTAACAGGCGAATTTGCTCGTCATTGAGCTCAATGGTCTGTTCCCTATGGGTTTTCTCGAGGCGCAACAAACGGTCGTGTTTGGAGAGCAGGTCGTGCCGTTGCCACACGCCACGCACACCGCCCGCACTGACATTGATGCCTTGCAGAGCCAGCTCTTGCGCGACCCGCAGCGGGCCATGGGTTGGTCTGGTGAGAGAGTAATCGAGGATAGCCTATTCAATCTCGGGAGCGATCCCTCGGCGCCATAGGTCTGGTAGTTACGGCGAATTTCGTAGAACTGCTGACGGCTGTAGCCGATGAG
>NZ_JRJY01000048.1:0-40351 GCF_000801015.1 Aeromonas sp. ZOR0001
ACCCGAAGGTCGTCGGTTCAAATCCGGCCCCCGCAACCAACTTTCTGTACGTTTCCTTCCTGTATTGCCAATCATTGAACAATCCTTCTTGATGCTCGTCACCGTCTGGTGATTGCTGCTATTTCTGACGCTTTTTCAAGACCAAAACTGGTCGTATCAACCATTTGTTGGGTATCATCAGTTATCTCTTCATGGATGAGGCACGCGCCTGTGATCACTCCCTTCACCTATCTTCCTCCTGCTATTGAAAGCCGGGATGCCACGCTGGCCGAAGCCCTTGCTCAAGGGCTGCCGTTGCAACTGCTGCTGATCGCCGAAGAGCAGAAGGAGTCCTTGCTTTCGCTCCCCGCCCTTGCGGGTCTCCAGACCCAGCTTGCGCTGGGGAAAAAAGCGCCCTTTACCCTGATGCATGGCAATACCCTGTTGCAGGTGATGTTTGTGGCCGGCAGTGTGACGCGGGATCACCGCCTCTATAAACAGATCAGAGGCTGGATTGCTCCTCTTTCTGGGCTCAATGTGGAGCGGCTCGGGCTGCATCTGGAAGGTTTTGCTCCCTCCGAGCGAGTGATGCTGGCCGAAGTGATGTTGTCGGCCCTGCTTGCCGCCAATATTTCGTTGCCCACCAGCAAGCGCCGCAGTGAAAGCAGCTGGAGCTATCAGCAGATCAAGGTTTCACCCGCGGTGGTGCTGGACTTGGCGCGTCTTTACAGCGAAGCGGGGGGGAACGGGTTGGCTCGCCATCTGGCGGTGTTGCCTGCCTCCGAGCTGACGGCCGCCAGCTATCGCGAGTTTGTCAGCAAGCTGGCGCAAGATGAGGGGTGGCAGTGCCATCACTATGATCAGGCACAGCTGGCCGAGTTGGGGGCGGGGGCGTTTCTGGCCGTTGCTCGTGGCTCGGAAGACAATCAGGGAGCCATGGTCAAGCTCAGCTACTACCCACCCAAGCCGGTGCGCCGCATTGCGTTGGTGGGCAAGGGGATCTGCCACGACTCTGGCGGTTACAACCTCAAGGTCTCCGGCAGCATGTATGGCATGCATCTGGACATGGGGGGCAGCGCGGTGGCGCTCGGCACCCTCTACGCTATCAGCCGAGCTCAGCTACCCTACGAGGTGCACTGCTGGCTGGCCATTGCCGAGAACCATATCGGCCCTCACGCCTATCGCCCCGGTGAGGTGGTGACTGCCATCAATGGCACCTCCATCGAGGTGGTCGATACCGATGCCGAAGGGCGAATGGTACTGGCCGATACTCTGGCAATGGCGGTGCAGGATACTCCGGATCTGCTGCTCGATTACGCGACCCTGACCGGGGCCTGCAAACGGGCGCTGGGTAGCCGCTATAGCGGCGTCTTTACCAATCGCAGCGAATGGATGGCATCACTGGTCAATCTGGGTCAGCGCAGCGGTGAGCGGATCTGGCCCTTCCCGCTTGATGACGATTACGACGACAACATCGAGAGCGAGTGGGCTGATCTGTTGCAGTGTGCACCGGGCAGTTCGCCGGATCACATTGATGCGGCCCGTTTCCTCTCCCACTTCGTGCCCGAGCAGATCCCTTGGTTGCACTTCGACCTGAGCGGTTTTCGCAACAAGGGGGGCAATGGGGTGGTCTCCAGCGAAGTGACCGGCTTCGGCGTGCGTCTCACGCTGGATCTGCTGGCCAGTCCGCTTGGCAGAGTTGGTCGCCAAGCCTCTGAACAATCTGAATGATAACAAGGATTTCTGTGAAACAACCAAGCTATGACTGGGTGCTGTTCGATTTGGATGAAACCCTGCTCGATTTTCCGGTCGCCTCTGCGCTGACGCACACTCTGCAGATCTATGGCGTACAGGCTGATGACGCCAGCATGGCGCAGTACCACACCCTCAATCACGGGCTCTGGCAGCAGTACAACGACGGCGAGATCGATGCAACGGCGTTGCAGCAGACCCGCTTCTCCCTCTTTGCCCAGCAGGTTGCCGCCGATCCCATGGCGATGAACAACACCTTTCTGGAGCAGATCATTGCCCTTAGCATGCCTCTCGAAGGGGTGGTCGAGACCCTGCAGCAGCTACGCAGCAAGGTGCGGATGGGGATCATCACCAATGGTTTCAGCGTGCCTCAGCGGGGGCGGCTCGGCAAACTGGGCTGGAGCGAGTGGTTCGAGCCGCTGGTGATCTCCGACGAGATCCGGGTGACCAAGCCAGCGCCAGCTATTTTCCAGCACACTCTTTCCTTGATGGGACAGCCAGATCCAGCCCGGGTGCTGATGGTGGGGGATAATCCGAAAACTGATATTGCCGGGGCGGCGGCGCAGGGGCTGGCAACCTGCTGGTACAACCCGGCGCGGCAAGCGGGCGAGTGCGATGCCACATACGAAATCCACCACTTCGCCCACCTTGCCGACATTGTGCTGGGACGCTGATAGCCAGGGTTAACCATCACGTTATCGGTGACCAAAACGTCCTGGCAAGTTGCAACCAGGGCTGTTTGAGACAGGATTGGGTTTGCTTGAGACTGCAAGGGGAGCTGATGCTCCCCTTACTTATGAGTGTTTTCCTGTGAATGCAGGGATCTGAACTGGTAGCGATCGAGGATCTGCTGATAGTCGGGGCTCTGTTTCAATTGATCGATAGCTTGATTGATCCGCTGCAGTTGCGCCTCAGTAGTGCTCTCTTTGCTCAGCATCAGGTGAACCGGTGTCTGTTCGATATGCAGCAGAATATACAGCTTGTCCTGCACGCCATCCTTACCCTGCCACTCCTGCAGTCCGTGGGGATCCAGAATAAACCCCTGGATCCGACCCCCTTGCAACATCTTCAGCAACTGATCCAGCCGCAGGCGCATCTGCAGACGGGGCTGCAGCTCGGGCCTTGCCATCAACTGGCGGAATGTATTGCCATAATCAAAGCCCTTGAGCACCCCGATATGAAAGTCGGGGGTGTTGATCAACTGCTCCAGGGTGGTGATCCCGCGCCAACGAGCGGCATCTTGCCGACGGATGACGATGGCCGTCTCCTCTTCCCGATAGGGGTGGCTGAAGCGGGCATATTGCTGCCGCTCGGCGGTGATATTGGCTGACATGGCCAGTTGAACCGTGCCGAATTTCAGCTCGTGCAGCACGCGAGCCCAGGGCATTTCACTGAATTTGGCCCGATAACCGGCCCGCAGGAAGATGGCGTTGAGCAGCTCCACATCCAGTCCGCGGAGCTGTTGCTGTTCATTGCGATAACTGAAGGGCTGCCAGTCGACCCAGCCCACGACCAATGACTCCTGTGCCGTAGCCTGGCAACACAAACACCATAACAACAAGAGTCTGTACACAACGCATACCCTCGAACAGGCTGATACGGTTGAGTATTGGACAGGAACGACGGAGTAACCAGTGCTGAGGGGTGAGTGGATGCACAGATGTGCATCCCTCACAGTTCGTGGGCGTGGAATCCCTTGCGGTAACGGGTTTCACAGCGCGGGCAGCGTTGCAGGGTCGGATCCTGTTCCAGCTGTTCGATGGAAAGCGGCTCTTCACAATCGGAGCAGAGGCCATAGAGGCCGAGATCCATCTGGCAGAGTGCCGCGTCGATCCGCTTGAGGCGGGCCACGCTCTGCTCTACCTTCGGCAGATCCAGCCGGCTGGTCAGTTCCACCAGTTGATCCTGCTCGCAGTGACCGACCTGCTCGGCCCATTCGTCACGGCGGCAGGCTTTGAGCTGACCGATCAACGTTTCTCGTACTTGGGCCCAGTCTGACAGCAGGCGATTACGCCAGACAGTCAACTGTGCTTGCGTCATTTCACACACATTATCCCCCACAGGACAGACGACAGATTCGGGGCAGTATAGGGATCCGATAACTCTATCAAGATGATATGCGTCAAGTTAAACGTGGTTAGCCGTGGCTTTTGGCTGCTTGCAGCAGGGCATCGCGGATGGGAGCCGTCTCTTTGAGCACCCGGATCTCCTGAAACAGCAGGTCCGCTTCGGGATATTCCCGTTTGAGATAGCTGAACCACTGTTTGATGCGGCTGGGGTAGTAGTCGGCTTTTTCGCTGGCCAGATCCTGCTCGGTATAGCTCACCATCAACTGCAGCACCTCGGCCCAGCTCATGTGCGGGCAGCCGGTTTTCATCACGTTGGCCAGATTGGGCAGGGAGATGGCGCCGCGCCCGACCATCAGGGCATCGCAACCCGAGACCCTGGCGCAGGCGAGGGCATCTTTATGATCCCAAATCTCGCCGTTGGCGGTGACGGGGATGGGCAGGGCGCGGCGAATGGCATCCACATACTCCCAGTGTGCGGGTGCCTTGTAGCCTTCGCGCTTGGTGCGGGCATGAACGGCCAGCTCGTTGGCGCCCCCCTGGAAGACCGCCTGGGCGTTCTCCAGATAGAGATCCTTGTCATCGTAACCGAGGCGAATTTTGGCGCTCACCGGCAGATGGGCGGGCACCGCCTCGCGCACCGCCTTGACGATGCGGTAGATGGTCTCGGGCTCTTTGAGCAGCACCGCACCGCCCTTGCTCTTGTTGACCGTAGGGGCGGGACAGCCGAAGTTGAGATCGACGCCGGGGGAGCCCAGCTCGATGGCGCGCACGGCGTTCTCGGCCAGCCACTCGGGGTGTTGCCCCAGCAGTTGTACCCGCACCGGGGTGCCTGCGCGGGTTTTGCCATCTTGCAGCAGTTCAGGGCAGAGGCGGTAGAACACCTTGGCGGGTAGCAGCTGATCGACGACCCGGATAAACTCGCTCACGCAGAGATCGTAATCATTGACGGAGGTGAGTACCTCCCGCATCAGGTGATCCAGTACCCCCTGCATGGGGGCCAAAATAACGCGCATAACGGCTTTCCGACGAGAGTGGCAAGAAAAAAGAGCGCAGATTGTAGTGGGGTTGCGGCCCGCTGTCAGCACCCGCTCAAACTCTGTTAGGCTAGAGGGAGATAAATCAGGCAAGGAGAAGGAATGAAGCGTTGGTGTCTGATGGCGCTCGGGTGGCTGGCATTTGCCACCGGTATTGTGGGCATTGTGCTGCCGCTCTTGCCGACTACCCCCTTCATGTTGCTGGCCGCCGCCCTGTTTGCCCGCTCATCGCCCCGTTTTCATCGCTGGTTGCTGACCCATCCCTGGTTTGGCCCGCCCATCGTGGATTGGCAGCAGTATCGCGGTATTCGTCGTCAGGCCAGACGGCGCGCCATTATCTTCATTTTGCTCACTTTCTCGGTGTCGCTGGCGGTGGTGCCACTGCTGTGGGTCAAGGGTCTGCTGGTTGTCATAATGGTGATCCTGCTCACCTGGTTAATGCGCCTGCCGGTGCTGGAGCCAGTTGCAATGGTGAAGTGAAGTCCCTAAGCTATTGCAGCAATAATGCTATGGAGTCGGCCTGTCATTTTTGCGTGACAGGCTTTTTTATTTCCCGCAGAAGGGAATTGAGAAAAAATGGCCACCCCTGGGTCAAAAAAATAAGCGGTCAACACATGAATCCGGAAACCCTGAAATTTATCGAAGCAAGCATCAAGACCATTCCCGACTATCCGAAGCCGGGCATTCTGTTTCGTGACATCACCAGCCTGATCGAGAACGCCGAGGCCTTCAAGGCCACCATCGATCTGCTGGCCAATCATTATCGTGATCAAGGGATCACCAAGATTGTTGGCACCGAAGCTCGCGGCTTCATCTTTGGCGCGCCGGTTGCCTATGCCATGGGGCTGGGCTTCGTGCCGGTCCGCAAGCCGGGCAAGCTGCCGCGCGAAGTGATCGAGGAGTCCTATGCCCTCGAGTACGGCACCGACACCCTGCAACTGCACACCGATGCCATCGTGCCCGGTGACAAGGTGCTGGTCGTGGACGATCTGCTGGCGACCGGCGGTACCGTCGATGCGACCGTCAAGCTGATCCGCCGTGCCGGTGGTGAAGTTGCCGATGCTGCCTTTATCATCTCCCTGCCGTCTCTGGGTGGCGATGCCCGCCTGACTGCCGCTGGCATCAAGGTGGTCTCACTGGTCGAGCTGGCCGGCGAGTAATGCCTCTTCGGCCCGATCCTCTGCATCGGGCCTGCATTGAACCGGTGCCCTTGCGGGCATCGGTTTGAAAATCAAGCGATCCCTCCCGCTCTGACCGATAGCCGATACAGCCAGCCCGCCATTTGTGTTAGCATCCGGCCTCAATGCCCTGTCTTCCCTGCATGATGGATTTATGAGCTATCAGGTTCTGGCGCGTAAATGGCGCCCCCATACGTTTGAACAAGTGGTAGGCCAGCAACATGTGCTGACCGCCTTGACCAACGCCCTGGATCAGGGACGGCTGCATCACGCCTATCTGCTGAGCGGTACCCGCGGGGTCGGCAAGACCACCATCGCCCGTATTCTGGCCAAGAGCCTCAACTGCGAGCAGGGGATCAGCAGCCACCCGTGCGGCGTCTGTGATACCTGCCGCGAGATCGATCAGGGCAACTTTGTCGACCTGCTGGAGATTGACGCGGCGTCCCGCACCAAGGTGGAAGATACCCGCGAGCTGCTCGACAACGTGCAGTACCGTCCGGCCCGCGGCCGCTTCAAGGTCTACCTCATCGATGAAGTGCACATGTTGTCGCGCCACAGCTTCAACGCGTTGCTGAAAACCCTGGAAGAGCCGCCCCCCTATGTGAAGTTTCTGCTGGCCACCACGGATCCGCAGAAGCTGCCCATTACTATTCTCTCGCGCTGCCTGCAGTTTCATCTGAAGAGTCTGGATCAGACCCAGATTGCCAAGCAGCTCGAATGGGTGCTGGATCAGGAGGGGCAGCCGTTTGAGCCGCGCGCCCTGCTGGCACTGGCCAAAGCCGCCGACGGCAGTATGCGCGATGCCCTGAGCCTGACCGATCAGGCGCTGGCTCACGGCAATGGCAGCGTGCGCCTCGACAGCGTGCTGGCGATGCTGGGCACGCTCGATCACCGCCATCTGCACCAGCTGCTGGAAGCCATTTTGCGGCAAGATGCCCCCGCGACCATGGCCAAGATCACTGAGATCGCCACCTTGGGCCCCGATTTTGATCAGCTCCACGCCGAGCTGGAAGGCTTGCTCCATCGCATCGCCATGGCGCAGCTGCTGCCTGCCAGTGTGCAGGAGCAGGGGGCGGATGCCGATTCCCTGCTGCAACTGGCCAAGGCGATGAGCCCGGAAGAGGTGCAGCTCTGCTACCAGATCGTGCTGGGTGGCCGTAAAGATCTGCCCTGGGCCCCCGATGGCCGCACCGCGCTGGAGATGACCTGCCTGCGGATGCTCGCCTTCTCGCCAAGGCGCGATGCCCTGCATCCGGCCAGCCTCACTGCGTTGCCCCCGTCAATGACGAGCAGTGCAACGCCGGTTGGCACCTTGCCGGGAAAGCGCCCGGCCGCTGAATCGGCCGTAGTGGCACCGATCAGCGGCGCCGTGCCTGCACCGCTAGCCAGCCCTGTTGCCAGCACGCCTGTTGCTACCAGCGCAGTGCCCGCTGTTGATGTCTCCCTGCCTGCGATGACGGATGACATCGGCAACCCCGCCGATAGTGAGGAGGAGGCGCAAGCCGCCGAGCTGTTCAGCCAGCAGGATGAGTTGCTGCGCGAGGCTGCGGGCATGGGGTATCAACCCGAGCCCGCGTTGACCCATGCGCAGCCCGATGTGTCTGCGCACTCAGCTGCACAGCCCGCAGATGCTGATGAACAAGCTTCTGCCGCAGCCTACGCGGACCATTCCCGTGGCGAGCCGCTGACCGCCCCCTTCGAGCCCGCGCTCGCAGCGACAGCAACGCCTGTTGCCGCTGCTGAACCGGTATCAGCGGTATCGAGCATGCAGAGTCTGCTTGGCAAGCGAAACATGCTGCGCAGCCGCCAGCGAGGTCAGGATGCCCCGGCGGCGCCTGCGCCGCGCGCAGTACCAGTTGCGCCAGCTCGCCCTGTTGCGCCCGCTACTGCACCGGCCGCCGCGCAACAGCCTGTCTCTGTCAGCCAACCGGCCGGGCAGGGGATGGCGGCGATGGGTCACTATGATGATCTGCCGCCAGTGGATCTCTATAACGACAGTTACGAGCCGCAGGGTGACAACGGGGAATACGAGGAGTACCTCAATCAGGGCTTTGCTGGGCAGACTCCGGTGATGAGCCATGCCCCCGTCACGGCACCGGCCCAGCCAACCGATCTGCCACCCTGGGATCTCGACGGGCAGCCGAGCTATCGGCCCGGTGAGCGCAGCGCTGCGGCGCCTGCGGTGACGCCCGCACCTGCGACCCAGCCGCCCGTTGCCACCACGGCAGTGGCTGCTGCTCCTGTGACGCAGGATGAACCCCCTCAACCGGTGATGGAGACCATCGACTGGGATGAGCTCGAGAGCGACAGCGAGCCGCAAGAGGGAGAGGCGACTCGCCTTATCCCCTCCTCGCTGCTCAATGGTTGCGGCGATGCTTGGGCCGAGTTGATCGCCCACACTCAGGTGGGTGGGCGGCTGCGCCAGCTCGCCATCAACTCGGTGATGACGCGGGAAGGGGACAAGGTACTGCTAACCCTCAAGCCCGAGCAGCGCCATCTGGTGAGCGACAAGGCGCGCGCCGATCTGGCCGAGATCATTGGGCCAGCGCTGGGTCAACCTGTGCAGGTCGAGGTGACGCTCGGTGTGGTGCCTGACCAGGAGACCCCCCTCGAGATCGAGCACCGCCTCTATCTCGGGGTGCGCGAGCAGGTGACCCGGGATCTGGAGCAGGATCCCAACGTGCAGTTTTTAGTTCAGCGGTTTGGTGCCGTGCTTCATCACGAGAGCATTGAGCCCCTCAACCGCTAAATTCCGTGGCCGGGAGCTTGCTTCCGGTTGAAAAGCAGTTTGGCTGTCCCCATCTAGGACAGACAAGCCCACAGCCCGGCGCTGGATGCCGGATTTCAAGACGAGAGACGACATATGTTTGGTAAAGGTGGAATGGGGAACCTGATGAAACAGGCCCAACAGATGCAAGAGCGTATGCAGAAGGCGCAGGAGCAGCTGGCTCAGATGGAAGTGACCGGTGAAGCCGGTGCTGGCATGGTCAAGGTCACCATGACCGGTAGCCACAGCGTCCGTCGCATCGAGATCGACCCCTCCCTGATGGAAGATGACAAGGAGCTGCTGGAAGATCTGGTTGCCGCCGCTTGCAACGATGCTGTGCGTCGTGTGGAAGAGCAGAACAAGGCCAAGATGGGCGAGCTGACCGGTGGCATGCAACTGCCGCCAGGCTTCAAGATGCCGTTCTAAGGCGACTCTCCCCGCGCATTCTTGCTCCCTTGTCGCTGGCCATTCGGGTCACGGCAAGGGGGACGGCTGAGAGACCCAAAGACGCAGCGTTATTGCTCAGGCGATACGCTGCGTTTTTTATGGGCGCCATGCTGGCGTGGACGGGCTCTAACTATCCCTTCTGGGGAGAGGTTGCTACAGAGCAGGCCGATTGCGCCATGAAACGCAGCCGCTTTGCCAAGGTGGCGCTATTTGTCGATACCCGCTATCGGATATCCCGGTTTGGCGTGGCCGGGCGGGATCGGCATAATGGCGTCTTGCCGTATCGAGGAGATTGTATGAAATATATCGGAGCCCACGTCAGTGCGGCCGGCGGGGTGGAGAATACCATCGCCCGCGCCCAGGCCATCGGGGCCAACGCGTTTGCCCTCTTTACCAAGAATCAACGTCAGTGGCAGGCGGCCCCCTTGTCGGATGCCACCATCCGTGCCTTCAAGGCGGCTTGTGACAAGGCCGGTTTTCTGCCGGAGCAGATCCTGCCCCACGACAGCTACCTCATCAATCTGGGCCACCCGGATCCCGATGGTCTGGCCAAATCCCGCGATGCGTTTCTCGACGAGATGAAACGCTGCGAGCAGCTGGGGCTCTGTTATCTGAACTTCCACCCCGGTAGCCATCTCAAGCAAATTCCCGAGGCGGCCAGCCTCAAGCTGGTGAGCGAGTCCATCAACTGGGCGCTGGAGCGCAGTGAAGGGGTGACGGCGGTGATCGAGAATACCGCCGGGCAGGGGACCAACCTCGGCTGGTCGTTCGAGCACCTCGCCACCATCATCGAAGGGGTGGAGGACAAGAGCCGGGTCGGGATCTGTTTCGATACTTGCCACGCCTTTGCCGCCGGTTACGATCTGCGCACCGCCGAGAGCTGCGCTGCCGTCTTTGCCGAGTTCGACCGCACGGTGGGTTTTCACTATCTCAAGGGGATGCATATCAACGGCGCCAAGTGTACCTTCGGTAGCCGGGTCGATCGCCACCACAGCTTGCGGGAGGGCAATCTGGGGGAGGCAGTATTCCACCACATCATGAATGATGATCGCTTCGATCGCATTCCGCTGATCCTCGAGACCATAGACGAGTCCATCTGGGGCGAGGAGATCAGCTGGTTGCGCAGTCTGGCGAAGTGATACTCAGAAGCGAATCAAAGAGAGGGAGCCGTGGCTCCCTCTCTGCTTTTTCCGTTATTGGCGGGCGGGCGTGCCAGCGGCGCTCCGAGCGGGCGTTACTCTGGGCGGTTCACCTCGGCATCCTTCACCTGAGCCCGGCAGAAGTGGATAAAGTGGCGCAGGGAGGTGGAGTGGTACTTCTGCTTGTGCCAGATAAGGGAGAGCTGGCGCGGGAAGCGACGGGAGAGGGGCAGGGCGATCAGCCGCCCATCTGCCAGGCGATCCGAGGCTGCCAGCCGGGAGATAAAGGAGATGCCAAGCCCCTTCTCCACCGCCAGCATCACCGCCTCCAGAGTGTTGAGTTCAAGCCCTGGTTGCCAGCGGGGCAGCTCGGGCTGGATCTGCTGGATAAATTGCTCGCGGCTGCCCGATTGTGCTTCACGCAATACCCAGGTCTCGCCCCCCAGACGGGAGAGGGAGAGCTCCTTCTTGTTGGCAAGCGGGTGACCGGGTGGGGCCACCACCAGCATCTCGTCCTGCAGCCAGGGTTCGGCGAGCAGGTCGGGGTGGTGGTTCTCCCCCTCGATCAGTGCCATATCCAGCTCGAAATTGGCCAGCGCATGGCAGAGCAGGTGAGTGTTGTTGATGGTCACCTTGGGGGGGAGTCCCAGCTCCTGTTTGCTGCTGGCGAGCAGGGTGGGGAGCAGGTAGTTGCCGATGGTCTGGCTGGCACCAAGGCGCAGCTGGCCGCTCGGTTCGGCATCGGGGCTGAACAGGTTCTCGATATCCTGCATCCGGGTCAGCAGCTCTTCGGCGGCCGGTTGCAGCAGTCGCCCCTCGTTGTTGAGCTGCAATCTTGGGTGAATGCGGTCAAACAGCGGGGTGGAGAGCTGGCGCTCCAGCTCCTGCAGCGACTGGGAGACAGCCCCCTTGCTCAGGCAGAGCTCGTTGGCGGCAAGGCCAAGGTTTCCATAGCGGGCAATGGTGGCGAACACTTTCAGCTGCTGCAGGGTCAGTTTCATCGTGTTTGGTTTTCCTGAATGATTGATTTAATTCATTTAGATATCGTAAACGATAAGGGGTCATTATCCTATCGCCATAGTCATCAATAGAAAGGTGTCATCATGATCGCAAGAACCCGTAAATCACTGGCTGCTGCCCCAACCCCCATGGCGGGTCTGGCGCTGGGCATCGCCAGCCTTGGTTGGTGTTGGGAAAATGCCGGTCACTTCGATGGCCGGATGCAACTGCTGGGCGCTGCCATTGCGGCCGTGCTGCTGGTGATCCTGACCTTCAAGTTTCTGCTTCACCCCCGCCTGTTGTTGCAGGATCTCGCTCACCCCGTGGTGGGCAGTGTGGTACCGACCTATGCCATGGGCACCATGGTGGTCTCCAAAGCGCTGGGTATGATTGCGCCGCAAGCGGGCGAGGCCCTCTGGCTGTTTGCCGTGGCGGTTCACCTGCTGTTCTTGGCCACTTTTATCTGGCATCGCGCCAAAGAGTTTGAAATCCACCACATGGTGCCGAGCTGGTTCGTGCCGCCGGTGGGGATCATCGTGGCTGACGTCGCCTTCCCGGGTGGTCAGTTTGCCCCGCTGGCCAACGGTCTACTCTGGTTCGGGATCATCTGTTACGGCCTGATGCTGCCGCTGATGCTCTATCGCCTGATCTTCAGCCATGAAGTGCCGGATGCAGCCAAACCGACCATCGCCATTCTGGCGGCTCCTGCCAGCCTCTCTTTGGCCGGTTACCTGACCGTCAGCCAGGAGCCGTCACTGCTGCTGGTGGCCGTGCTGTTGGGGATTGCCATCCTGATGACCGGTATCATCTATCTGGCCTTCATCAAACTGCTGCGTCTGCCCTTTTCGCCGGGTTATGCCGCCTTCACCTTCCCGCTGGTGATCGGTGCCACCGCCCTGTTCAAAGTGGCTCATCTGGTTGAAGGGTTTGCGCAAGGGAGTCACTACGTCGAGCAGATCAGACTGCTGGCCCACTTCGAGCTGGGGGTGGCTACTGTCATCGTCGGGTATGTGGCACTGCGTTACCTGATGTTTTTTCTGCCGCAGCGTAATACCGAAATGAATAACGGCATGGCCCGCCAGGGTGCTCACCGTTAAATCTTGAAGAAGATGTGACATTGGGAAATGGATAAGCAGTGCGCTCCAAGAGCGACGGGATAAACGACCAGTCATACGATGGATGGACAAAGAGCCTCCACCCTGGTTGTGTAACGAGCAAAATGCCCCGCAGTGCGGGGCATTTTTTTATGGTTTTTTGATGTGGCGCCCGTGGCGGGCTATTTGCCATGGATTTAACTGGTATTACCTGTCAGGACGACTACAATGCAGCACCACTTTTTCGCTCGACCCCAATACATGTCGTCCCAAGATCCCGTATTTGACTCCTCTTTTGAAGCCCGTTTTCTGCATCCCCGCTACTGGTTCAGCTGGCTGGCGCTCGGCGTGCTGATGCTGCTCGCCTTTGTGCCGGTGCGATTGCGCGACCGTTTGGCCGAAGCCTTGGCTCCGCTGGTGTTTCGTATCTCGAAAAAACAGATTTATATCGCCAGAACCAATCTGGAGATCTGCTTCCCGGATAAGAACCCGGAAGAGCGGGATGCCATTGCACTGACCTCGATCCGGGTCGGCCTCAAGAGTCTGTTGGGATTTGGCGAGTTCACCATGCGCAGTCAACGTTATCTGATGAGCCGGATGCAGGTGATCGGTTGGGAGCATATCGAGGCGGAGCGGGCGGCCGGCCGTCCGGTGATCCTGGTGGTGCCCCATACCTGGCCGGTGGATGCCGCCGGTTACTGCTTCACCCAGCGCGGGGTGCCGATGTGCACCATGATGAAACGGGCGCGCAATCCGGTGTTTGACTGGCACCTCAACCGTGCACGAGCCAAGAACGGTTGCCGCGTCTATGAGCGCAGCGCCGGCATCAAGGCGGTGATCAGGACCATCAAGAGCGGTCGCAGCTTCTTCTATCTGCCGGATCAGGATCATGGCCGCGAGAAGAGCATCTTCGCCCCCTTCTTTGGCTATCCCAAAGCGACCCTGCCTGCCTTGCCCCGTCTGGTGCAGGTCAGTGGCGCCAAGGCGGTGCCGCTGCTCGCCTGCTATGACGAAGCGAACCACTGCTACCGGCTGGAGATTGAGGCACCGTTCGACAACTATCCCACCGAGGATGTGATGGCCGATACCTGTCGGATGAACGACATGGTGCAACAGCAGCTGATGCGCCATCCGGGCCAGTACATGTGGTTCCTCAAGATCTTCGATACCCGTGAAGATCAGGAGGGGCTGGATGGCCTCTACGAAGAGGGGATACGCCGGATCCGCAAGGGATTGTCTCCCCACGGCTGACCCAGAATTTGGATTGATTGAAATGGCCCCAGGTGGGCCATTTTTTATGATAACTAGTCTGATCAGTGCCTTGCAGGCTGATGACCAGCCTCCCCAGGGTAGAAAAAAATGTCAGGATAACTACAATAACCGTTTGTTTTTGATGACTTGATGGCCGCCATGTCTGCGTTAGATCCGGTATTTGATACCTCATTTCATAGCCGCCTGCTGCATCCCAAATGGTGGGGCAGCTGGTGTGCGCTGGGCCTGCTTTCCCTGCTGGCATTTACCCCCGCGAGACTGAGGGATCGCTTTGCCGATCTGGTTTCGCCGACCCTGCTGCGTTTTTCGAAAAAGCAGGCCTATATCGCCGATACCAACCTCAAGATCTGCTTTCCCGAGCTGGATGTCGCAGCACGGCAGGCGCTGCTGCTCAAATCGATCCGGGTCGGGCTCAAGACCTTTATGGGCTTTGGCGAGCTCAGCTGGCGCAGCAAGGCGCGGCTGACCCGTCGCATCAAGGTTACCGGCTGGGAGCATGTGCAAGCGGAGCAGGCTGCGGGCCGCCCGGTGATTTTGGTGGTGCCTCACACCTGGGCGGTCGACATGATTGGCCGCTACTTCTCCATGATGGGCATCGAGATGTGCACCATGATGAAGAGCCCGAAAGATCAGGTGTTCGACTGGTACATCAACCGCGAGCGGGCCAAAGGGGGCAAAGTGTACGAGCGCAGCGCCGGGATCAAACCGGCGATCAAGTCGATCCGCGCCGGTGCCAGTTTTTTTTACCTGCCAGATCAGGACCACGGCCGCGAGGCGAGTGTGTTTGTTCCCTTCTTTGGCCGCCCCAAGGCAACCCTGCCAGCCTTGCCCAAGCTGGTGAAGCTGACCGGTGCCAGAGCGGTGCCCATCTTCGCCAGCTATGACGAGGATGAGGGGCGCTATCTGCTGGAGATCGAGCCGCCGTTTGATCCTTATCCCACCGCCGATCTGCTGGCAGACGTCAATGCCATGAACCGGGTGGTAGAGATGCAGGTGGCGCGCCATCCCGAGCAGTACATGTGGTTTCTCAAGATCTTCGAAACCCTGGAGCATCAGGAGGGGGATGACGGCCTCTATGAAGCGGGGATCCAGCGCATTCGTCAGGGCTTGCCGCCCGAACCTTGAAAATTGGCCCGCTTGCGGGCCATTTTTGTTGGCACAGGCGCCTTTCGTGTTTGGTCTGCTGCTGGTGGTTTTTAAGGCGAACGGGTGGACAAATACAGCGCAAACAGGGGATAACAGGGTGTCTTATGAAAGGGAGAGGCAGGTGAGCGTGCGCGGAGCTATCTTCGAGAGCGGAAATAGGGTAAAAGGGCGGCCATGAAAATTCCAAATCGAATCCAACCTCTGGTTGATGACGGCCTGGTCGATGAGGTCGTCAGCCGGTTGATGAGCGGCAAAGAGGCCGACGTCTATGTGGTGCGCTGCGGCGACGAGATCCGCTGCGCCAAAGTCTATAAAGAGGCGTCCAAGCGCAGCTTCAAGCAGGCCGTGGTCTATCAGGAGGGGCGCAAGGTGCGTAACAGCCGCAGCGCTCGCGCCATGGAGAAGGGCTCCAAGTACGGCCGCAAGCAGCATGAAGAGGTGTGGCAGAACACCGAGGTCGACGCCCTGTTCAAGCTGGCGGCGGCCGGTGTGCGGGTGCCGCAGCCCTATGTCTGCCTCGATGGCGTCCTCTTGATGGAACTTATCACCGATGAGGATGGCAATGTCGCGCCGCGCCTCAACGATGTGGCGCTTACCCCCGAGCAGGCGGTCATCGACCATGCCAAGGTGATCCGTTACGTGGTGCGGATGCTCTGTGCCGGTCTTATCCACGGCGATCTATCCGAGTTCAATGTGCTGGTGGATGAACAGGGCCCCGTCATCATCGACCTGCCCCAGGTGGTGGATGCCGCAGCCAACAACCAGGCCAAGGCGATGCTGGAGCGGGACGTCAACAACATGCGCAACTACTACGGTATGTATGCCCCCGAGCTGCTCAAGACCCGTTATGCCCAGGAGATGTGGGCGCTGTTTGAAGATGGCAAACTCACCCCCGATAGCGAGCTGACCGGCCACTTTGAAGAGAGCCGCGCCGCCATCGATCTCGATTCGGTGCTGCAGGAGATTGAGAGCGCCGAGGAGGAGGCCTATGCCCGTCAGGCCCGGATGAAGGCGGAGCAGGAAGACAGTTACTAAAGATTTTTAGTGGTCAACTCAATCTGGATACTTGGTTCGGTTGAACCTCGGATTTTGCTGGTGGCATCCCGCCATTGTGTTGATGTGGATGCGGCCAGTTGTTGTAATCCATCAGGTAATAACTGATTTCCCGCTTCTCCTCCCGTAGGTTCATGTCCCCATCAATGGGATCCCACCAAGTCCCCTTGACGTCTGAACCACATAAAATAGTGTCTGGGATGATTAGACCATATATGGACGCCATCGGGTGGTGTTGGCACCCTGTCCCGAAGAGTAATCTTGCGTGAAGGTGTAAGTAGGCCCAATGGCCCGCTTGGCTGCCAATGAAAAGCGCCTGCAGCAATGCAGGCGCTTTTTATATGATCAAGCAGTGCCAGACAGGTTACTGGGCGACCAGATAGAGGTCCCGGCTATAGACGATGTCTTGCGGGCTCTCATAGGGATAACCCTTGACGAATGGCTTGAGCAGTCGCGATTTGACGTAGAAGTAGAGCGGCGCGATAGGAGCGTCAGCCTCGATCAGTGCTTCTGCCTGCTGGTAGAGCTGATTGCGCTCGGCTGCATCCTGCGAGTCGTGGGCCTTGGCCAGCAGGGCATCGTACTCCTTGTTGAACCACTTGCCGCTGTTGGCGCTGCTGCTGGAGGTCAGGATATCGAGGAAGGTGGAGGCATCGTTATAGTCCCCGTTCCAGGAGTAGCGACTCACCCCGAAATCCCCCTCGTTCAGTGCCGAGACCATGGTTTTCCACTCCATGTTGTTGAGGGTGGCGGTGACCCCCAGGTTGTGTTTCCACATGGAGGAGACAGCCAGCGCGATCTTTTTATGGCTCTCGTTGGTGTTGTAGAGGATATCCACGCTGAGCGGTTTGTCCGGGCCATAACCCGCTTCGGCCAACAGCGCTTTGGCCTGCTTGATCCGCTCCTCTTTGCTTTGCTGCTGACTGGCCGGTTTTTTCAGGTCAAAACCATCGACACTCGGTGGGGTCAGGCTGAAGGCGGGCAGTTGCCCTTGTCCCAGGATCTTGTCGGTGATGGTCTCCCGGTCGAGGGCCAGCGAGAGCGCCTTGCGCACTTTCGGATCATCGAACGGTTTGCGGTTCACGTTGAACACATAGTAATAGGTGGCGAGCATGGGGGCGCTGACCAGATCTTGCGGGCTCTGGCTCTTGATGTGTTTGTACTGCTCCAGCGGGTAGGTGGTGTAGTGCAGCTCGCCGGTGCGGTAGCGGTTGTAAGCGGCGGTTTCGGAGACGATCTCCAGATAGACCACCTTGTTCAGGACGGTGTGCTGATTGTCCCAGTAGTGGGTATTGCGCTCGGCGCTCAGCCGCTCGTTGGGGGTCCACTCCTTGAGTACAAAGGCACCGTTGGAGACGATATTGCCCGGTTTGACCCAATCCTTACCAAATTTTTCAATGGTGGCCTTGGGGGCCGGGAACGTGGTGTAGTGGGCCAGCATCTTCAGGAAGAAGGGGACCGGATTTTTCAGGGTTACCTGCAGGGTGTGGTCATCGAGCGCCTTAATCCCGAGCTCTGACGGGCTCTTCTTGCCCTGGATCACCTCGCCAGCATTGACCACACCGGTCAACTCGATAAACCAGGCGTAGTTGGAGGCGGTCTTGGGATCGGCGGCCCGTTGCCAGCCGTAGACATAATCGGCGGCGGTGACCGGTTCACCGTTAGACCATTTGGCCTCGGGCCTCAGCTTGAAGGTGTAGACGGTCCCGGTTTTGTCGACCTCGTAGCTGACAGCGCCAGCGGGCTGGGTCTTGCCTTTGCTATCCAGTACGTAGAGCCCTTCAAACAGATCGTTGACGATCTCGCTACCGGCACTCTCTTCCACCAGCTGGGGGTCGATGGTGGTGGGCTCGGTGCCAATATTGGTCACGTAGATTTGTTGGGCATCCGGCAGCAGCTTGGTACCGGCAGGCACCTGGGCAGCCCAGGCGGGAAGGGCAAACAGTCCGGCTACCATGCCGGCAATGAGAGTCTTGTTCATTGATAATCCTTGAGTTTTATTTGCTTCCAAAGCGAAATCAGTGTGCTGGATTGGCGATCGGATCTCAAGAGGCAATGGCTGAGGGAACGGCAGGCCCATCAGACTCCATTTTTAATGGTCCAAGGCCAGTCGGATCATGGCTTGCAGCAGGTTATTGCCACGAATTAAGAGGCCGAAAGTTATCGAATGAAACCGAATAAAACGCGTCTTTTACCATAACGTGAGGCGAAATAGTCTATTTAATAGGCCGCTTAATTCGCTGCAAAAACAAAAAACAGACGTTACATTAGGTTACAAATCAAGGCCGCCGGTGATCGGCATTTTTTTTGTCGACGCCTGCAAACGTTTTCAATGCCAACCGATGCGATCTTAAAGGAACAAAAATGCGAAACATGATCACCATGGGTGAGTTCATCGTCAAAAAGCAGGCGGATTATCCTACTGCGACCGGCGAGCTGACCTCGTTGCTCAGCTCGATCCGCCTTGCTGCCAAGGTGGTGAACCGGGAGATCAACAAGGCGGGACTGGCGGATATCATCGGTTCCATGGGCGCTGAAAACGTACAGGGCGAGGTGCAGCAGAAGCTGGATGTTTACGCCAACGAACGCTTCAAGGCGGCGCTCGAAGCGCGCGGCGAGGTGTGCGGCATGGCTTCGGAAGAGGAAGAGGACTTCGTCGCCTTTGACTCGCCGCTCTCCAAAAACTCCAAGTATGTGGTGTTGATCGACCCGCTCGATGGCTCTTCCAATATCGACGTCAACGTCTCGGTCGGGACCATCTTCTCCATCTACCGCCGTTTGAGCCCGCAGGGTTCGCCGGTGACCCTGGAGGACTTCCTGCAACCGGGCAACCGTCAGGTCGCCGCCGGTTATGTGGTCTACGGCTCCTCCACCATGCTGGTCTACACCACAGGGTTTGGCGTCAACGGCTTTACCTACGACCCCTCCATCGGCTGCTTCTGCCTCTCCCACGAGAACATCCGCATTCCGGAAGAGGGCAAGATCTACTCCATCAACGAGGGCAACTACATCAAGTTCCCGGACGGGGTGAAGAAGTACCTGAAATATTGTCAGGAGCGCGACGAAGCGACCCACAGACCCTACACCTCCCGCTATATCGGCTCCCTGGTCTCTGATTTCCATCGCAACCTGCTCAAGGGCGGCATCTACATCTATCCGTCCGGTACCAACTCGCCGAACGGCAAGCTGCGCCTGCTCTATGAGTGCAACCCGATGGCGTTTCTGGTGGAGCAGGCTGGTGGCAAGGCCTCCGACGGTTTTGGCCGGATCATGGATATCCAGCCCACTGCGCTGCACCAGCGTACCCCTTACTTTGTTGGCTCGACCAAGATGGTGGAGCGGGCCGAGGCCTTTATGCGCGAGTTCTCCGCCCATGAGGATCCAGCTAACCAGGGCTGATAGTACGCAGCTGACTGATAGCGAATAAAAAACGGGAGCCGATTTGGCTCCCGTTTTAGTTGGCATTATCTCTCTGGCTCGCCGCCAGCGCTGCAAATGCTTATAGTCTGTTGTTGGCAAGATCTGCCAGCAAGCCATCCACCAGTTTCAGGCGCATGGCGCGATCCTGGGTCGGTACCTGGAAACGCAACCGGGTCGGCCCGTCCATCTTGTAGACCCTTGGCTGGCTGGAGAGCAGTTTGACCAGATAGGCCGGATTGACCTTGGTCTCCTGGGTGAAGTCGAGATAGCCGCCACGCTCGCTCATCTCCACCCGGCGAATGCCAAGGGCGGTGGCACGCTGGCGGAAGGCGGCCAGCTCCAGCAGGGTTTTGGTTGCCTCCGGCAAGAGGCCGAAGCGGTCGATCAGCTCCACTTTCAGCTCGCGCAGTTCCTGCTCGTCCGCCGCACTGGCGATCCGCTTGTACATGGAGAGGCGCATGTTGACGTCCGGGATGTAGTCATCCGGCAGCAGTGCAGGCAGGCGCAGTTCCACCTCGGTGTGCTGGCTCATCAGCTGCTCCAGCGACGGCTCCTTGCCATTTTTCAGCGCCTCGACCGCCTGCTCCAGCATCTCCATATAGAGGGTGAAGCCGACCGATTCGATCTGGCCGCTCTGATCGTCGCCGAGCAGTTCGCCTGCGCCACGGATCTCCAGATCGTGGGTCGCCAGCGCAAATCCGGCGCCGAGATCTTCGAGCGAGGCGATCGCCTCCAGCCGCTTCGCCGCATCCTTGGTCATCAGCTTGGGATGGGGAGTGAGCAGGTAGGCATAGGCCTGATGGTGAGAGCGGCCAACCCGACCCCGCAGCTGGTGCAGCTGGGCCAGACCCAGGTGATCCGCCCGATCCATGATGATGGTGTTGGCGCTTGGCACGTCGATGCCGGTCTCGATGATGGTAGTGCAGACCAGCAGGTTGAAGCGCTGGTGGTAGAAGTCGGACATGATCCGCTCAAGGTCACGTTCGCGCATCTGGCCGTGGGCGATGCCGATGCGGGCCTCAGGCACCAGTTCGGCAAGATCGGCGGCGCACTTCTCGATGCTCTCGACATCGTTGTGCAGGTAGTAAACCTGACCACCACGCTTCAATTCCCGCAGCACAGCCTCGCGCACCACCGCCGGTTCGTGCTGGCGCACGAAGGTCTTGATGGCGAGTCGCTTGGCGGGCGGAGTCGCGATGATGGAGAGATCCCGCATGCCGGACATCGCCATGTTGAGGGTGCGTGGAATGGGGGTGGCGGTGAGGGTGAGGATATCCACATCGGCTCTCAGTGCCTTGATCTTCTCCTTCTGGCGCACGCCGAATCTGTGCTCCTCATCGACGATGAGCAGTCCCAGATCCTTGAAAGTGAGTTCGGAGCCGAGCAGCTTGTGGGTGCCGATGATGATGTCCACCTTGCCTTCAGCCAATTCCTTCATCACAGCGCTCTGCTCCTTGGCGGAGCGGAAGCGGCTCAGTACCTCGACCCGCACCGGCCAGTTGGCGAAGCGGTCGCGGAAGTTATCGTAGTGCTGCTGGGCGAGCAGAGTGGTTGGCACCAGCACGGCAACCTGCTTGCCGCCGTGTACCGCCACAAATGCCGCCCGCATCGCCACTTCGGTCTTGCCGAAACCCACGTCGCCGCACACCAGTCGGTCCATGCTCTTGGCCTGACACATGTCCCCCAGCACCGCATTGATGGCGTTGAGCTGATCGTCGGTCTCCTCGAACGGAAAGCTGGCGGCAAACTGGCGATAGGCCTCTTTGTCGTGCTTGAATGCAAAACCGGCGCGAGCGGCGCGATGAGCGTAGACATCCAGCAACTCGGCTGCCACGTCGCGCACCTTCTCCGCCGCCTTGCGTCGCGCCTTGCTCCAGGCCTCGCCGCCGAGCTTGTGGCTGGGCGGGTTATCAGAGCCGGTGTAGCGGCTGATAAGGTGCAAACTGGTGACCGGCACGAACAGCTTGTCGCCGCCGGCATATTCGAGGGTCAAAAACTCGGTGGGCAGACCACCGGCGTCGATGGTTTCGAGCCCCAGATAGCGGCCGACCCCGTGATCCAGATGAACCACTGGCTGACCCTGGGTCAGCTCGCCCAGGTTTCTGATCACCGCATCGGAGCTTAAGTTTTTGCTCTTCTCCCGCGCCCGCTTGCTGCGCACTTTGCCGCCCAGTAGCTCGGTCTCGGTGATCAGCGCCAGTGGATCCTGACCGACCTCCTGCCACAGGAAGCCATGCTCAAGGGGTGCAACCAGCAGGCCGTGTCGATCCGGGCTCGCCATAAAGGCGTCGAGAGAGGGGAATTCCTTGGGTTGCAGCGAGATACGCGCCAGCAGATCGCCGAGCACCTCCCGCCGTCCTTCGGACTCCACCGCAAACAGGGTGCGCCCGGCAAAGCCTTGCAGGAACTGGTCGAGCGCCAGCAGGGGTTGCTCCTTGCTGTGATCGAGTTGCAGATCGGGCAGGGCCGAGATGGGCAGATCGTGCTGACCGGCATCACCTGCGGTAGCGGCCTCTTGCAGCCGCACCGCGCCATATTGGCCGAGGGCGGCAAAGAGCTGCTCCACCGGCAGATAGAGCTGGGCCGGGGGTAGCAGGGGGCGAGTGTTGTCCCAGCGTCTGTCTTCATAACGCTGGCCGATGTCGTTCCAGAAACGCTGGGCGGCGGGGTAGATGTCCCCCACGGTGAGCAGCAGGGTCTCTTCCGGCAGGTAGTCAAACAGGCTGGCGGTCTGGTTGAAGAAGAGCGGCAGATAGTACTCGATGCCGGCGGGCCAGCGCCCCTTGCTCACCTCCTGATAGACGGAACCCTCGGCCCTCGACAGCTCGAACTGCTCGCGGAACTGGCCGCGAAACAGCTCGATGGCCGCCTCGTCGGTAGGGTATTCCCGGGCGGGCAGCAGGCTGACCGTCTTGACCGGTTCACTGGAACGCTGGGTTTCGGGATCGAATGGGCGGATGGAGTCCACTTCATCGTCGAAGAAGTCGATGCGATAGGGGCTGCTACTGCCCATGGGGAAGAGATCGAGCAGGGAGCCGCGAGCGGCAAATTCGCCATGTTCCAACACCTGATCCACCGCCACGTAACCCGCCTCGGCCAGCCGCCCGCGCAGCTGTTGCAGGTTGAGGCGCTGACCGGCCTTCACCATCAGGCTGTATTTGTCGAGATAGACCCGGGGGGCGCAGCGCAACATCAGGGTGGAGATGGGGACAATCAGCACCCCCTTGCTCATCTGCGGCAGCTTGTAGAGAGTCTCGAGCCGCTGGGAGATGATGTCCTGATGGGGGGAGAAGGTGTCGTAGGGCAGGGTCTCCCAATCGGGGAACAGCAATACCGGCGCGGACTGATCGGCTAGCTGCTTGTCTGTCAGCAAATAGTGCAGCTCCTGCTCCAGGCGCAGGGCGCTCGGGGTATCGGCGGTGATAAGCAGTACCGGCCCCTTGGCTTCATTGGTGAGACGGGCTGCAATCAGCGAGAGGCTGCTGCCGACCAGCTGGCCGAGCGTGATCTTTTGGCCCGCTTTGGCGGGCAAGGCGGGGAGTGTCATTGGCATGGTTCGATTCTTTTAACGTTGACGTTATCTATCGCTGACGTTCGCTTTGGTTAGCGCTGACGTTCTTGGGCGCGCAGCTTGAGCTGCTTCGATTGCACGTGGAGGCTGGCACGAACCAGCAGTTCGCGGTCATCTTCGCGGATCCGCACATAGTCGAGCTGCACATGGGTGCCATGTTCACCGCCGTCGAGCTGTTTGACCTGGCCATAGCAGTAGATCGCTGCCGCCTCTTCCCGCAGGAAGATCTTGAGGCGGACGATCTGGTGCAGGTGCGGTGCATCCCCGTGATCATGATAGGGGTGAAGGTAGGTGAGCTGGCCAGCCCCGAAGCGCAGAGTGTGGAAGCGCTGCTCCGGATGGTCCTGCAGGGAGAGCACATAGCCCATGATCATGTCGATCTTGCGGGACTGCTGATTGACGATCTCGATCAGATCGTGCATCGACTCGTTCTGGTTGCGCAGCAGGCGGGTGGTCACCAGATCGATGGAGGTAATGGCCGAAGAGATCCGAAAGGGCTCCGGCAGCTCAGCGTCCAGCTCCGCCAGCGAGGGGAGGTGGAAGTCGGCCGGCATGGGGATCACATTGACCGGCGTGGCATGAGTGACGCTGAAGAACTGTTCCTGCATGGAGGCTATCCCTTGTTGTCATGGACGGTTTCCCTTTATTATCCGGTATCTTATTTTGTTGGCAACGTACATATCCTTGAAGACCGGACTTTTTCAGCCCCTTTCGCTGGCCATCGGCCTGCGTTATGCAGGCTCGAAGCGCAGCAATCGCTTCGTCTCATTTATCTCCCTGTTCTCTACCTTTGGCATCGCCATCGGGGTCGCCGCCCTGATGGTGGTCATTTCGGTGATGAACGGTTTCGAAGGGCAGCTCAAAGGGCGCATCCTCGGGGTGATCCCCCATGTGGTGGTGACCAATCAGGCTGGCCGCATTGATGCCGACCCGCAAGGCTTGCCGGATCTGGCCAAATTACCCCATGTGGTCGCCTCGGCCCCCATGCTCGACAGCGAAGGGATGCTGCAAAGTCCCGGCCAGCTGACCGGGGTGAGTGTGCAGGGGATTGACCCTGCAAAGTGGCCCAAGGATGACATCCTGCACTCCCAGATGCTGGGGGGGCGCCTCGATACCCTGCAGGCCGGCCACTACCGCATCGTGCTGGGGCAGGGGGTGGCACGTCGCCTCAATGTATCCATCGGCGATCAGGTTCGCCTGCTCCTGACCGAGGGGACCCGCTTCACTCCGTTTGGCCGGGTACCGGCCCAGCGCCTCTTTACCGTCTCCGGTATCTTCGGGGTCGGCGCCGATGTGGATAACCAGATTGCGCTGATCGCCCTGGGGGATGCCCAGCGGCTGCTGCGCCTGCCGCCAGAAACCGTCGGTGGCATTCGCCTCTGGCTCGATGATCCCTTTGCCGCTGACGAGGTGATCAAGACACCGTTGCCGGATGGGCTGCTGTGGCAGGATTGGCGCCGCGAGCGGGGCGAGCTGTTCCAGGCGGTCGCCATGGAAAAACGGATGATGGGGCTGATGCTGGTGCTGATCATCGCCGTCGCTACCTTCAACATCCTCTCCGCGCTGGTGATGGTGGTGACGGACAAGGAGGGCGAAGTGGCCATCCTGCGCACCATGGGGATGAGTGAATCAGGGATCGTCAAAATCTTCATGGTACTTGGCGCCTCCAGCGGGGTGATTGGCGCTCTGTTTGGCGGACTGGCGGGCCTGGCGCTCTCCCTGGGCCTCAACCCTCTGCTCAATGCGGTGGGGCTGAACCTCTATATGGCGGCTGGCGCGAGTGGCCTGCCGGTCATCGTCGAGCCGGCTCAGGTCATTACCATTTTGCTGGGCGCCGTGCTGCTGAGCTTCAGTGCCACCCTCTACCCGGCGGCCCGCGCTGCGCGGGTGAAACCGGCCGAGGCGCTGCGTTATGAGTAATGCCGTGAATAATGCATCTTCTGTTGTGACTGGTGCCCCCGTTGTTGCGGGTGCCAGCGTTGTTACCGAGGCAAGTGGAGCCCCTGTTATGAATGAAGCCGTATCCCGTGAACCTCTGCTGCGCTGCCAGGCGCTCAATCATGTCTATAAAGAGGGGGAGCTGGAGACTCAGGTGCTCAAGGGGATCGATCTCTGTGTCGCGCCCGGTGAAATGCTGGCGGTAGTGGGGAGCTCCGGCTCCGGCAAGACCACTCTGCTGCATCTGATGGGGGCGCTGGACAACCCCTCCAGCGGCGCCGTGCTGTTCAAGGGGGAGGATATCCACCATTGGGACAGCCGCACCCAGGCCCGTTTTCGCAACCGCGAGCTGGGCTTTGTCTATCAGTTCCACCACCTGCTCTCCGAGTTCAGTGCGCTGGAAAATGCGGCCATGCCGCTGCTGATCGCCGGTGAGTCGGTGGCGGTTGCCACCGAAAAGGCAACCAAGATGCTGGGGCGGGTAGGGCTCTCCCATCGCTTGAATCACCGTCCCTCCGAGCTCTCCGGTGGCGAACGTCAGCGGGTGGCGATCGCCCGGGCGCTGGTCAACGAACCGAGTCTGGTGCTGGCAGATGAACCGACCGGCAATCTGGATCACGCCAGTGCCACCGCGGTGTACGAACTGCTGTGTGAACTGAATCGTGAACTGGGCACTGCGTTTGTAGTAGTGACTCACGACTTGAGCCTCGCGGCCAAGCTCCATCGCCGGGTGACCCTGGTGAGCGGCGTGATGGCGGAGGTTGCCTGATGTTCAAACCGCTGCCCCTCTTTCTGGGCCTGCGTTACAGCCGCTCCCGCCGTCGCAACGGGTTTATCGCCTTTATCTCTGCCTCTTCCCTGATCGGTATTGCCCTCGGGGTGATGGCGCTGATCCTGGGCCTCTCTGCCATGAACGGTTTCGAGCGGGAGCTCAAAGATCGGGTGCTCTCGGTCGTGCCGCAAGGTGAGCTGGACGCCGTCGAGCGGCCGCTGCCGGATTGGCCGCGTCTACGCGACTACCTGCTGGCCCAGCCGGGCGTTGAGACGGCAGCCCCGGTCATTCGCCTCAATGGCCTGCTGGAGCACGGCTCCGCCCTCAAGGGGGTGCAACTGCGCGCCGTGCTGCCGGAGCTGGAAGCCAATCTGTCGGATGCAGGCAAATACATGACGGGCCGTGGTCTGCGTGAGCTGCAACCGGGTGAACGTGGGGTGATCCTTGGCAAGACCATCGCCGACAAACTGGGGGTCAAGGTGGGGGATTCTGTTGCCCTGCTGCTGCCGCAAGGGGGCGATCAGGCCGGGATCAAGAATCCCCGCCGCGAAGCCCTGACCGTGGTAGGGCTGCTGGAGATCGGCGGTCAGCTCGACGGCCTGCTCGGCTTTATGCATCTGGCCGATGCGCAAGGGATCACCGGCATGGGCAGCGATGTGGAGGGCTTCAGCCTGCGGGTGAGCGATGTGCTCAAGGCGCAATCCATCACCGTAGCCGCCGCGCAGCAGTTCCCTCATCACGTCTATATCCGCAGCTGGATGAACAGCCAGGGCTACCTCTATCAGGACATCCAGATGGTGCGTACCGTCATGTATGTGGTGATGCTGATGGTGGTGGCCGTCGCCTGTTTCAACATCGTCTCCACTCTGGTGATGGCGGTGAACGAGAAGCGCAGCGAGATCGCCATCCTGAAGACCATGGGGGCGAGCCCCGGCCAGATCCGGCTTACCTTCGTCATTCAGGGGATGGTCAACGGCGTGGCCGGTGCCCTGCTCGGTGCGCTGCTGGGCGGGCTGCTTTCGAGCAAGCTGACTCAGATCCTGAGCGTTGTCGAAAAGCTTATTGGCCACCGCTTCCTCAATCCGGATATCTACTTTATCGACTTCTTGCCGACCGAGTTGCATATGCAGGATCTGCTCATCGTGACGGGCGCCGCCATCCTGATGAGTCTGGTGGCGACCCTCTATCCCGCCTGGCGGGCGAGCGGTCTGGTACCCTCCCGCGAGCTGGGCCACTGATGGGTTGCATCTAATGCGCCATAAATAACGAAGGGCCCGCTGGTGCAAACCGGCGGGCCCTTCTGTTTTCAGGTCATGTAGACTGGCTTAGTGAGCGTTAAGCTCATCGAGTGGCAGGGAGAAGCTGGCCACAAAGGTGTCGATAAAGTAGCGCATCTCATCGCTCATCCGCGCTGCCAGCATGGCCTCGAGGCGCTTGCGAGCCGGTTCAAACTCCCGGTTGCCTGCGTTGATCTCCTCCAGACACTTGGTATAGGCGCAGAGGGTGTCGGCATCCTTGACCAGCCTGGCCAGCTCGTCATCCTGGGCTGCCGAATCGAGCAGGGGGCGAAAGTCCTCCACCAGTTCCGGCGGCAGCATGCCAAGCAGACGCTGCTCGGCGGCCAGTTCTATCTTCTTGTACTCGCGGGCAATTTCGGGGTTGAAGTATTTGACCGGGGTAGGCAGATCGCCGGTCAGCACCTCGCTGCTGTCGTGGTAGAGGGCCATCACGGCGGCGCGGTCGGCATTCACGCTGCCGCCAAACAGTCGATTTTTGATGATGCCGAGGGCATGGGCCACCATGGCCACCTGCAAGCTGTGCTCGGCGATGTTTTCCGGCTGGATGTTGCGCATCAGGGGCCAGCGGTAGATGAGTTTCATGCGGGCGAGATTGGCGAAAAAGTGGCTGGGTAACATGACGGCCTCAACAAAAGAGAATAGAAAAGGGCAGACCCTAGTCTGCCCTTTTTTTCGTTGCAGGGCAGCGTCTGCCCGCGCATTTCCCGTGTTTAGCGGATATAGCGGCCCGATTCCGCCTCCTGGTTGGTCACTATCATCTGGCCGATGGGCGCCAGACTGATGAGTGCCAGCTTGAGGTGCTGGATACCGAACGGGATACCGATAATGGTCACGAAGCAGGCCAGCGCGGAAGCGATGTGGCCGATGGTCAGCCAGACGCCGATCAGCACAAACCAGAGGATGTTGCCAATCAGCCCCAGAGTGCCGGTGCCGATATCGCTCTGGCCGGTCATGGTCTTGCGATTGACCGCCTGCTTGCCAAACGGGAAGAAGGTAAAGGTGCCGATCACGAAGCAGGCTCGTCCCCAGGGGATGCCGACCAGCGAGATAAAGCAGACAAGACCGGCCAGCCACCAGGCCAGGCCCATAAAGACACCTCCCAGTACAAACCAGAGCAGATTGAACAAGAAGCGGAAAAAGGCCATGTGAGTGACTCCAGATCATCAATTTGGTTGCCACCATAACGAGGGAGGGGTAGGGACGCAATGGTTGATTGGTCCAATCGCCATTTGGCTGGTCAAATTGAGTCGCCGCCCGCAACGGTGGGCTGTTTTTCGGCGAAAGATGGGTAATAAAGCGGCGTTCGGATGAAAAAAGGTGAGCAAACGCAAAATTATTGCCATCGGATAGTTGAAGTCGGGCACCTCTCTCCCCATATAAAGGGCAGTTTTGCACGAATTGTGCTTGCACGCCGCTCAATGTGGGGGATGTGTAGCTCGACTCGACCAAAGTGCGCCGCTATAATGCCGCGTCATATTTTCTCATCACAAAGACATATCGTTGTCTTTATAAACAGGAAGACTCCGGGCTTTGCCCAGGGGCAATAAAGGGTCAGCACACAGTGCTGAGTTGAACGAGGTAGAAGAATGCAAGTTTCTGTAGAGACAACCCAGGGTCTGGAACGCCGTCTTACCATCACTGTACCGGCCGCTACCGTAGACGCCGCTGTGCGTAAAGAATTGAATGGCCTGGCCAAAACTCGTCGCATCGACGGTTTCCGTCCTGGCAAGGCTCCGGTTGCCATCATCAAGAAGATGTTCGGCGCCATGGCTCACGCCCGCGTTGCTGATGAAATGATGCAGAGCAACTTCATCAAAGCCATCATCGAAAACAAACTGAGCCCGGCCGGTGCCCCGACCATGGATCCGAAAGAGATCAAAGAAGGTCAGGATTTCGAATTCACCGCCACTTTCGAAGTGTATCCGGAGTTCGAAGTTGCAGGTCTCGAGACCATCAAGGTCGAGAAGCCGGTTGCGACCGTGAAGGACGAAGATCTGGCCAACATGATCGACACCCTGCGCAAGCAGCATGCTACCTGGGCTGATGCCGATGTTGCCGCTGCCAATGGCATGCGTGTGACCATGGACTTCGTCGGTTCCATCGACGGTGAAGAGTTCGACGGCGGCAAAGCTGAAGGCTTCAACCTGGTGCTGGGCGCTGGCCGTATGATCCCGGGCTTCGAAGACGCCATCCTGGGCAAGAAAGCGGGCGACGAGTTCACCATCGAAGTGACCTTCCCGGCTGACTACCACGCTGAAAACCTGAAAGGCAAAGAGGCCAAGTTCGCTTCCAAGCTGATCAAGGTTGAAGAGCAGATCCTGCCTGAGCTGACCGAAGAGTTCGTGAAGCGTTTCGGTATCGAAAGCGGTTCTGTTGAAGAGCTGAAAGCCGAAGTGCGCAAGAACATGGAGCGCGAACTGGCTCAAGCCCTGAAAAACAGCGTGAAAGAGCAGGTTCTGAACGGTCTGGTTGAAGCCAACCAAATCGACCTGCCGAAAGCAGCTGTTGCTCAAGAGATCGACGCACTGCGTCAGCAGGCTCTGCAGCGCTTCGGTGGCTTCCAGGGCGGTAACGCTCCCGAGCTGCCGGCTGAACTGTTCCAGGCTCAAGCCGAGCGTCGTGTACGCGTAGGCCTGCTGCTGGGTGACGTGATCCGCACCAACGAGATCAAGGCTGACGATGCCCGTGTAAACAGCATCATCGAGTCCATGGCGACTGCCTACGAAGATCCGAAGGAAGTGATCGAGTACTATCAGAAGAACGAACAGATGCTGAACGGCGTTCGTAACCTGGCAGTAGAAGATCAAGCCATCGACCTGATCCTGTCCAAAGCGCAAGTGACCGAAAAAGAAGTTGCCTTTGACGAAGTGATCAACAAGTCTGGCGCCGCTGCCTAAGAACATTTGACTTAAGGTCAAGACTGTTAAGTATAATGGCTCGTGTGATCTCCACTCGGGCCATTTTATTTTAGGGACAATGCCTTATGTACAAGAACTATAACGATATGACCGATTCTCCCAGCAATGCGCTGGTCCCCATCGTGGTCGAACAGACTGCCAAGGGTGAACGTTCCTACGATATTTACTCCCGTTTGCTGAAAGAGCGGGTGATCTTCCTGACCGGTCAGGTTGAAGATCACATGGCCAATCTGGTGGTGGCTCAGCTGCTGTTCCTCGAATCCGAGAATCCGGACAAGGACATCTATATCTACATCAACTCGCCGGGCGGTTCGGTGACTGCGGGCATGTCCATCTATGACACCATGCAGTTCATCAAGCCGGATGTCAGCACCGTCTGCATGGGGCAGGCCTGCTCCATGGGTGCCTTCCTGCTGGCTGGCGGCGCCAAGGGCAAGCGTTTCTGCCTGCCTAACGCCCGCGTGATGATCCACCAGCCGCTGGGTGGTTTCCAGGGTCAGGCATCTGATATCCAGATCCACGCCCAGGAGATCCTGAAGATCAAAAATACCCTGAACGAGCGCCTGGCGTTCCACACCGGTCAGGACATGGCTACCATCGAGCGTGACACCGATCGTGACAACTTCATGTCCGCCGAGCAGGCCGTGGCCTATGGCCTGGTAGACGGTGTCCTGAGCCAGCGTAGCTGAGCAGGGTGTCCCGGTCTGTTGTAAACTCAACAGGCCGATCCATCCTCTATTGATAAAACGAGGTTGCTGAATGACAGAGAAACGCAAGGGTGAGGGTGATAAGCTGCTCTACTGCTCTTTTTGCGGCAAAAGCCAGCATGAAGTGCGCAAGCTGATCGCTGGCCCTTCCGTCTACATATGTGATGAGTGCGTCGAGCTGTGCAACGACATCATCCGCGAAGAGATCCGCGAGATCTCGCCCAAGCGCGATGGTAACGAGCTGCCGACCCCTCATCAGATCCGCGCTCATCTCGATGACTATGTGATCGGGCAAGAGTACGCCAAGAAGGTGTTGGCTGTAGCCGTCTACAACCACTACAAGCGTCTGCGCAACAGCGGCGAAAACAGTGGTGTTGAGCTCGGCAAATCCAACATTCTGCTGATTGGCCCGACCGGTAGCGGTAAAACCCTGCTGGCCGAGACTCTGGCTCGCCTGCTGGATGTGCCGTTCACCATGGCCGATGCGACCACCCTGACCGAAGCCGGTTATGTGGGCGAGGACGTGGAAAACATCATCCAGAAGCTGCTGCAAAAGTGCGACTACGACGTAGAGAAGGCCCAGCGTGGCATCGTCTACATCGACGAGATCGACAAGATCTCCCGCAAGTCGGACAACCCCTCCATTACCCGCGATGTCTCCGGGGAAGGGGTACAGCAGGCACTGCTCAAGCTGATCGAAGGGACCATCGCTTCCGTGCCGCCGCAAGGTGGTCGCAAGCATCCGCAGCAGGAGTTCTTGCAGGTTGATACCTCCAAGATCCTCTTTATCTGTGGCGGTGCTTTTGCCGGTCTGGACAAGGTGATCGAGCAGCGTTCCGTGAAGGGAACCGGTATCGGTTTTGGCGCCGAGGTGAAATCCAAGGATGCCAAGGCCACCCTGAGCGAAACCTTCGCCAAGGTGGAGCCGGAAGATCTGATCAAATATGGTCTGATCCCCGAGTTCATCGGCCGTCTGCCGGTGGTCGCGACTCTGACCGAGCTGGACGAGTCTGCCCTTATCCAGATCCTGAAAGAGCCGAAAAACGCGCTGACCAAACAGTACGCTGCGTTGTTCGATCTGGAAGGGGTTGAACTGGAGTTCCGTGACGACGCGCTCAACGCCATTGCCCGCAAGGCGATGGAGCGTAAAACCGGTGCTCGTGGTCTGCGTTCCATTGTGGAAGCCGTACTGCTGGATACCATGTATGACCTGCCTTCTCTGGAAGGGGTCAGCAAGGTGGTGATCGACGAGACCGTGATCAAAGGGGACTCTGCGCCCTTGATGATCTACGAAAATCCCGAAACCCAGGCTGCTGCATCAGAGTAAATGTCTGATTTTTAATCAAATGGAAGGGGCTTTTTGCCCCTTTCATGCTTTTTACGGTTTCGGCGATTGAATCTCATCTCAGCGCCCCCATATACTCAGCCAAGCGCTTTGCCAACGGTATAACAAGCCGAGAGGACATATATGAACCTAGAGCGTTCAGAACGCATCGAGATTCCCGTCCTGCCTCTTCGTGACGTGGTGGTTTATCCCCACATGGTCATTCCACTCTTTGTGGGGCGGGAAAAATCCATTCGCTGTCTGGAAGCGGCCATGGAGCAGGACAAGAAAGTTCTGCTGGTGGCCCAGAAGGATGCGTCAACCGATGAGCCGACTGTGGAGGAGATCTTCACCGTCGGGACAGTGGCCAATATTCTGCAGATGCTCAAGCTGCCGGACGGCACCGTCAAGGTGCTGGTAGAGGGTGGGCAGCGTGCCCGCCTGGAGCGGATGATCGACGACAAGGATTTCTTTGTCTGCGAGGCTCAGTACATCCCCTCCCAAGCTATTGAGGAGAAGGATCAGGAAGTACTGGTTCGCTCCGCCATCGGCCAGTTTGAAGGCTATATCAAGCTCAACAAGAAGATCCCGCCCGAGGTACTGACCTCGATATCGGCGATCGACGATGCTGCGCGTCTGGCTGACACCATGGCGGCCCACATGCCGCTCAAGCTGGAAGACAAGCAGAAGGTGCTGGAGATCGTCTCTGTCTCCGAGCGCATCGAATTCCTGATGGCGATGATGGAGTCGGAAATTGACCTGCTGCAGGTTGAGAAGCGCATCCGTACTCGCGTCAAGAAGCAGATGGAAAAGAGCCAGCGCGAGTATTACCTCAACGAGCAGATGAAGGCCATCCAGAAAGAGCTGGGTGAGCTGGAAGATAGCCCGGATGAGTTTGAAGCCCTCAATCGCAAGATTGAAGAGGCTGGCATGCCGGAAGATGCCCGTGAAAAGGCCCAGGCCGAGCTCGCCAAGCTGAAGATGATGTCTCCCATGTCCGCCGAGGCTACCGTGGTTCGCAGCTATGTGGACTGGATGGTACAGGTGCCGTGGAAGGCGCGCTCCAAAGTCAAAAAAGACCTTGGCAAGGCGCAAGAGGTACTGGATGCCGACCACTATGGCCTCGAGAAGGTCAAGGATCGCATCCTCGAATATCTGGCGGTACAGGCACGGGTGAACAAGCTCAAGGGCCCGATCCTTTGTCTGGTTGGCCCTCCCGGTGTGGGCAAGACCTCGCTGGGCCAATCCATCGCCAAGGCGACAGGCCGCAAATATGTGCGGATGGCCCTCGGTGGGGTGCGTGACGAAGCGGAGATCCGCGGTCACCGTCGCACCTACATCGGTTCCATGCCAGGCAAGCTCATCCAGAAGATGGCGAAAGTTGGCGTGAAGAATCCGCTGTTCCTGCTCGACGAAATCGACAAGATGAGCTCGGACATGCGCGGCGATCCCGCATCCGCCTTGCTGGAAGTGCTGGATCCGGAACAGAACAACAGCTTCAACGATCACTATCTGGAAGTGGATTATGACCTGTCGGACGTCATGTTCGTGGCTACCTCCAACTCCATGAACATCCCGGGTCCCTTGCTGGACCGGATGGAAGTGATCCGCCTCTCCGGTTACACCGAAGATGAGAAGCTCAACATTGCCAAGCAGCATCTGGTTGCCAAGCAGATCCAGCGCAACGGCCTGAAAGAGTCCGAGATCACCATCGAAGATTCTGCCCTGGTCGGAGTGATCCGCTACTACACCCGCGAGGCGGGTGTGCGGAGTCTGGAGCGCGAGATCTCCAAGATCTGTCGCAAGGCGGTCAAGCGCATCCTGCTGGACAAGAGCATCAAGCATGTTCAGGTCAATCAGGAGAACCTCAAGGAGTTCCTCGGGGTGCAGCGTTTCGATTATGGCAAGGCCACCGACCAGAACCAGGTGGGTCAGGTGTGTGGTCTGGCGTGGACCGAAGTGGGGGGCGATCTGCTCACCATCGAGACCACCAACATGCCGGGCAAGGGCAAGCTCACTTATACCGGTTCCCTCGGTGACGTGATGCAGGAGTCCATCCAGGCGGCCATGACGGTCGTACGGGCCCGTGCCGAGAAGCTGCGCATCAACGCCGACTTCTACGAGAAGCGCGATATCCACGTGCACGTACCGGAAGGGGCAACCCCGAAAGATGGTCCGAGCGCCGGTATCGCCATGTGTACCGCCCTGGTCTCCAGCTTGACCGGTAATCCGGTTCGTGCTGATGTGGCGATGACAGGGGAGATCACCCTGCGCGGCGAAGTGCTGCCCATCGGTGGTCTCAAGGAGAAGTTGCTGGCAGCCCACCGTGGCGGCATCAAGCGAGTGCTTATTCCGAAAGAGAACGAGCGTGACCTTGAGGAGATCCCGGCAAACGTCAAACAAGACCTTGAAATTTATCCGGTTCGCTGGATTGACGAGGTGCTGGAATTGGCGTTGCAGGACAATCCGCAGGGGTTTGAGCGCGTTTCTGTCGTGTAAATGTTGATGCGCCGCAAATTTGGCGCATTCGGCGGGTGGTTAAGGCTTGCATGCGCCCGATAACGGAAGTAGCCTTGACCACCGATCGGGTACTCGTGATGAGTCGCAATGCGTTGTGTGGCGCGGGTTTGCGCCAGATTGTCACTTGCAACTGATCAGGAGGCTTGCTATAAAACCTCCACTTGTTGTGGCCAGGGAAATCAGCGCCGCAGCGGTGTTTGATAAAAGGGGAATATAAGAGTGAATAAATCTCAACTGATTGACAAGATTGCAGACGGTGCCGATATCTCCAAAGCTGCCGCTGGCCGTGCGTTGGATGCCTTCATTGATGCTGTTGGTGAAGCGCTGAAAGAGGGTGACCAGGTTGCTCTGGTTGGTTTCGGTACTTTCGCAGTGCGCGAGCGTGCTGCCCGTTCAGGCCGTAACCCGCAGACCGGCGCGACCATCGAAATCGCTGCTGGTAAAGTTCCTGCCTTCAAAGCCGGTAAGGCCCTGAAAGACGCTGTTAACTAAGTCGGTCGCTGATCTCCGTCGGCTACCGTCCTTGGTCGCAGACCAGACAAGTTAGAGAGTCTTCTCTCATACTGATTGACCAAGGCGCATCGCAATCGGTGCGCCTTTTTATTGTTTACGCCCATCGAGTTCGGGAGCATAAGTACAAACATGATGTTGGATAAACTACGCGAAGGGGCGCAGGGCAAGGTAGCCAAGGTTATCTTGGGCCTGATCATCCTCTCCTTTGCCTTGGCTGGTGTAGGTAGTTACCTGAACGGCCCGGCCCGTACCGCCCCCGCCACCGTCAATGGCACCGAGATCAGTGCTGCGGCACTGGAAAATGCCTACCGTAACGAGCGCGCCCGCATGGAATCCCAGATGGGAGAGGCATTCAGCCAGCTGGCCGCGAACCCCGATTACATGAAACAGTTCCGCCGCGGCGTGCTGGATCGGCTGATCGATCAGGCGTTGCTGGACAGCAAGGCCCGTGAACTGGGCCTGCGCATCAGTGACGAACAGATCAAGCAAGCCATCGTGGCCATGCCGGAGTTTGCCGAGAACGGCAAGTTCAACAATGACCGCTATCTGCAGCTGATCCGTCGTGCCGGCATGACTCCCGAAATGTTCCGTGACTCCCTGCGTCAGGACATGGTGCGTCAACAGTTGATGAGCGCCCTGCTGGGCACCGAATTCTCCCTCAAGGGCGAAGCGGAGCAGCTCGACAAGCTCTACAACCAGACTCGCGATCTGCGTCTGGTGCGTCTGGCTGCTGCCAACTACATGGCTGACGTTCAGGTCTCCGACAACGAGCTGGAGCAGTACTACAAGACCAATGGCGCCCGTTTCATGAACGACGAGCAGGTCAAGGTCGACTATCTGCTGCTGGACGCTGCCAACCTCGCCAAGGATATCAAGGTCACCGAGCAGGATGCCCAGGATTACTACGATCAGCACCAGGATCTGTTCCAGCGTGCCGAGCGTCGCCACGTGGCTCATATCCTGATCCCGTTTGGCAAGGACGAGAAAGCGGCCGAGCAGAAAGCAGAAGCCGTGCTGGCCAAAGCCAAGGCGGGCGATGATTTCGCTGCGCTGGCCAAGGCTGACTCTTCCGATACCTTCTCTGCCAAAAAAGGCGGCGAGCTGGACTGGTTCGAGAAAGGGGTGATGGATCCGGCCTTCGAGAAAGCCGCGTTCGCCCTGAACAAGGCTGGTGATCTCTCCACCGTGGTGAAGAGCCCGTTCGGTTTCCACATCATCAAGCTGCTGGGGGTTGAAGCCGCCCAGACCAAGCCGTTTGCCGATGTGAAAGAAGAGACCATCACTCGTCTGCAAGCTGACAAGGCCAAGGAGAAGTTCTTCGCCGAGCAGCAGAAGATGGCTGACAACAGCTTCGAAAACCCGGACTCGCTGGATCTGACCGCTGATGCCATGGGGATGAAGGTTCAATCTTCCGATTTCTTCACCCAGGCGACTGCTCCGGCTCCGCTGAATGATCCCAAGGTGCTCTCCGTGGCGTTCTCCGAACAGCTGCGCGATGACAACACCAACTCCGACGTGATCGAGCTGGCTGACGGCAAGGCGCTGGTGCTGCACATCACTGGTCACAAGCCCAAAGCGGTCAAGCCGCTGGCCGAGGTGAAAGAGCAGGTGATTGCCGCCATCAAGCATGACAAGGCTAGCGAAGTGGCCCGTGGCAAGGCCCAGGGCCTGCTGGACAAGCTGAAGGTCGGTGAGAGCATCACCGCCGATCTGACTGCACTCGGTCTGAAAGTGGAGACCCACAAAGGGGTTGCCCGCTTCGATCGCGAGCTGGATCAGAACCTGATTGCCCAGGCGTTCACGCTGCCCCATCCGATCGACGGCAAGCCGAGCGTGGCTCTGGTTGCCGAGACCAATGGTGACCGCGTTGTGGTTGCGCTGGACAAGGTCAACGTCCCTGCCGCCGCATCCGGTATGGCTGCCATGCTGCAAGCTCAGCTGGGTCAGGGCAAAGCCCAGGTGGATTACAAGTCTCTGATCGACGAGCTGCGTAAAGCGGCCAAGATCGAGTACTTCACCAGTGTGGAAGCGACCGTCGAGTAATCGGCACTGCACAACCCATTGAAAACGGCTCCTTGATGGAGCCGTTTTTTTTATCTGTGGGAAGAGGAGGAGACTCAAGTTCTGTGCTCTGTGCTCTGTTCTGTGGCGTGTAGTCACACCGCGGTTATACGCCATCTCAGTCGTCTAAAAACGGGATATAAAAAAACCGGCACGTGAGTGCCGGTTTTTCATTGCGAACTTGCGCAGGAGCGGGGTTATACCACGCCCTGGGTGCGCAGGTAATCCTCGTAGGTGCCGCCGAAGTCGCGGATGCCATCTTCGGTCAGTTCCAGGATACGGGTCGCCAGGGAGGAGACGAACTCGCGGTCGTGGGAGACGAAGATCAGGGTCCCCTGGTAGAGCTCCAGTGCCATGTTCAAGGATTCGATGGATTCCATGTCCAGGTGGTTGGTCGGCTCATCCATGATCAGGATATTGGGGCGCTGCATCATCAGCTTGCCGAACAGCATGCGACCCTGTTCACCACCGGAGAGCACCTTGACCGGCTTCTTGATGTCGTCCTGGGAGAAGAGCAGACGGCCCAGTATGGAGCGTACAGCCTGCTCGTCTTCGTTCTCCTGTTTCCACTGGGCCATCCAGTCGAACACGTTGAGATCAGTGTCGAAGTCTTCGGCGTGATCCTGAGCGTAGTAACCGATCTGGGCGTTCTCGGACCACTTGATGGTGCCGGTATCCGGAGCCAGTGCACCGACAAGGGTCTTGATCAGAGTGGATTTACCGATACCGTTGGTACCCAGAATGGCGACCTTTTCGCCCACTTCCATCATCATGTTGAGGCCCTTGAACAGGGGACCGTCGCCATACCCCTTGGATACACCTTCCACTTCCAGGATGTTGCGATAGAGCTTTTTGTCCTGCTCGAAGCGGATGAAGGGGTTCTGGCGGCTGGAGACCTTGACGTCCTCAATCTTGATCTTGTCGATCTGCTTGAGACGGGAGGTCGCCTGACGGGACTTGGAAGCGTTGGCGCTGAAACGGGAGACGAAGGATTGCAGATCGGCGATCTGGGCCTTCTTCTTGGCGTTGTCTGCCAGCAGGCGCTCGCGCGCCTGGGTGGCGGCCAGCATGTAGTCATCGTAGTTGCCTGGATAGACGCGCAGCTCGCCGTAGTCCAGATCCGCCATGTGGGTACAGACAGAGTTAAGGAAGTGACGGTCGTGAGAGATGATGATCATGGTGCTTTCACGTTCGTTGAGCACCTGCTCCAGCCAGCGAATGGTGTTGATGTCCAGGTTGTTGGTCGGTTCGTCCAGCAGCAGGATATCGGGGTTGGAGAAGAGGGCCTGTGCCAGCAGCACCCGCAGTTTCCAGCCCGGCGCCACTTCGCTCATCGGGCCATTGTGCTGCTCGAGCGGAATGCCGACACCCAGCAGCAGCTCGCCTGCGCGTGCTTCGGCGGTGTAGCCGTCATACTCGGCAACCAGACCTTCCAGCTCGGCGGCCTTCATATAGTCTTCGTCGGTGGCTTCGAGGTTGGCGTAGATGGCATCGCGCTCGGCGATGGCTGCCCACAGCTCGGTGTGGCCCATCATGACCACGTCCAGTACGCGCATCTCTTCGTAGGCGAACTGATCCTGACGCAGCTTACCGATGCGCTCGTTGACGTCCAGGCTCACATTACCGCCAGTGGGCTCCAGATCACCGCCGAGGATCTTCATAAAGGTGGACTTGCCACAGCCGTTGGCGCCGATAAGGCCATAGCGGCTGCCGCCGCCAAACTTGACGTTGATGTTCTCAAACAGCGGCTTGGCGCCGAACTGCATGGTGATGTTGTTGCTACTAAGCATAGTGTGTTAAAAAATTCCTTAATTATCAGCACATTACTGCACTGGTTGAAAATTCGGGGGCGCTATTGGGGCAAATGCCCATTTTTTTGCATCGAACTCCAGATAGAATCGACCTCACTTCGGCTGGCCGATTCGATCCATTTTCCATAGACCTCTTGCAACATTCTTGCAGAGTTGTGACCCATCTGTTCAGCTATGAACGCAAGGTTTCCGTGAGCGGTGATGTTCCAACTGGCATAGGTATGCCTAAGTTGGTAGGCCCGGCGATAACGAACCCCAGACTTCTTGATTGCTGCCTGCCATGGGGCCACCAGGAAAACACCAGAGTAAAAAGGTGGCCTGTCCGGCACAACTTTGGTTGGTCGGAAGACTGGGCGCAATGTTTGGCGCACGATCATGCCACCTGGTAGGTGCATGTCAATCTCTGCGTCCAAAAGTGCCCCAGTTATCTTGAATTGATCCTGCAGCGCGTTCAGCGCAGGGGGCAAAAGATGAACTGTTCTTGTCCTGTTTGTCTTCGGTAGCTTGAATTGCATCTTTTGCTGAGTAAGGTTTCGGCGCACGTGCAGGATCTTCTTTTCAAAATCGATGTCACCCCAGCTTAATGCCCTCAGCTCACCGGGCCGGAGCCCGGTGTAGGCAAGGACCAGCAATATGTTCTTAAATTGCCGATTCGTTGTGACCTCGATTAGCTTTTGGAACTCCCAATGCTCGAAAGGGTCTGCGCTCTTTTCGGTGTTCAGCCTGGCAGCGGACACCCGCACGTCGAATGCCCGTTCAACAAGCTCATTTCGCGCAGCCCATTTCAGCAGGTTTCCGATATGGCCAAGATAGGTTCTTACTGTTCTTGGCTGGCAATCGATGAGCAGCTGGTTGCGCAGTCTTTCAATATGCATTGGCAGCATGTCAGCTATTGGCATATCGCGTCCGAGAAACTCGGTCATCCTTTTGAACGCGCTGCTATATGAGCGCTTTGTCGATATGCCTATCGTTGGCCCTGCGCTCTCAACAAAGGCGACTGCGGCCTCAGTCAGTGTCATTCTGGTGGTTGTTCGCACCCCTAGGCGGGCCAAAGCCTTGGAGTTGGGGAAGTGTTTTGCATAGTCAAAGCTGCCAAGGGCGATTTCATGTTTGATGGCAGCGAGTTTGTTCGCTGCGAATTTGACGTTTACCTTCGTGATGGGGACATCCAATGTCTCTCTGCACCGGCGCCCCTTGTAGCTGAAGCAGATCCGAATCTTGTTGCCATGCCGACCCCGGTAAGCCCCGCTATCAGCGAGGCGTGGTTTTCTATTGTGCTGACTCTACCCACTTGTCGTACTCCTCGATGCTGTAGCGAACCTGACCATCAGGACCATATTTCCAGATTATTCCTTCTGGCCATTCCCCTTTAAGGCGGCGCCTCTCTTGTTGTGGTCAACTAAATCCGGACACTTGGTTAGGCCGTTCTTCGGCTTTTGCTGGCGGTATCCCGTCATTGTGGTGATGTGGACGCCGCCAGTTGTAGTAATCCATTAGGTAATAACTGATATCTCGTTTCGCTTCTCGCAAGCTCATATATCCCATAGCCGGGAGCCACTCTGACTTCAG
>NZ_JRJY01000087.1:0-327 GCF_000801015.1 Aeromonas sp. ZOR0001
TTGCGAGCCAATCGCTTGATGCGCGTTCTGAGCGTCAGGTTGTTACGCTCGATACGCTGGGTGAATATCTTCCCGGTCAGATGCATCTCGCTCGGCACCTCTCTGGCATAGCCTCCCCAGTCATCACTGGTGATAAAGCCTATCTGGAACGGAGAAAGCAGGCTCAGCAACCGACGGCATGTCTCATCGTTGCGTGGGCCAAAGGTATATGCCACGACTCGTTTTCTCTTGGTATCAAAGGCATACCAAAGCCAATGTCGATACTGTTTATTGCCAACATAGGCCCATTGCTCATCAAGTTCACAGATAAGCGCCACGTCATCGAGC
>NZ_JRJY01000009.1:0-28657 GCF_000801015.1 Aeromonas sp. ZOR0001
TCGCTAGGAAGCTGGCTCATCAGTTCGGCGTGTTCCGCCGTGCTTGTAGGGGCGCATTATAGGGAGCCACGCCGGGATGACAAGAGGAAAACTGCAAAAAATGGCACTTTTTACAGTTTTCCGGTTCAACCGTTGTTTTATTAAACAAAAGCCCCGCATCGGCGGGGCTGTTTCGGGCAAGAAACCCTGAATTCACATCACACAGCTACCTTTTCGACCAGAATTCGCGGGCAAAGCTGCGCACCTTTTCCCAATCGGTAAATTCAATGTCCTTACTGGTGTCGGTACTGCCACCGGTAATCTTCATGATCAGCTGGATAATGCGAGTCTGCCACCAGTTATAGCGGGAGTACTGCAGCGCACCGGCAAAGACACCCAAGGTTTTCGGCTTCCAGGGAGAGAGGCGCAGAAACTTCTTCATATAGGCATTGGTTTGCGGCGTCTGCTTTTCTGGCTTGCGGGCTGTCAGGTTGACACAGAAGAAGGCCGCATTGGCCACCTCCAGCTGCTCCTGATGAGCGTGAATAAAGCTGAACAGGCTGGGGTGGAAGTTGCCATAACGGATAGAGGCGCCGATCAAGACCTTGGCATACTTGCTGAGGTTACACATCGGCAAGGTGTGCAGGTCGTGCATCACCACTTCGCATCCCGGCATCTGCTCCAGCATGACATCGACTATTTTGCGGGTTTGGCCATCCCGAGAGGAATAAAGCACCAGAATCTTGTCCATAACAACCTCAACTACGCCAGAATGCAGGAGTAAACAGTACCAGAAGCGTGAAAATTTCCAATCGGCCAAACAACATAGCCAACACCAGTACCCACTGGGCCGCTGGCGAGATATTGCCGAAGTTGGCTGATACCTCTCCCAAACCCGGACCTACGTTGGTGAAAGCCGCAGCCACAGCGGTGAATGCGGTCACTTCGTTCAGCCCCGTCATCAGCAACAGCAGCATGAACATAAAGAAGAGAATAATATAGGTGGCGAAGTAGCCCCACACCGCCTCGACGATGCGCTCGGGCACCGCCCTATTCCCCAGCTTCAAGGTATAGATGGCTCTGGGGTGAACCAACCGCTTCAACTCGCGCATCCCCTGCATGAACAGGATCATAAAACGCATCACCTTGATACCGCCGCCGGTACTGCCCGCACAACAGCCAATAAATGCTGAGAACATCAGCAGCATGGGCAGGAACGAGGGCCAGTCGGCATAGGTCGTGGTGCTGTAGCCGGTGGTGGTCCCCAGAGAGACCGCCTGGAAAAGACCATGGTTGAGCGCCTCTTGCCAGGTGGCGTAGTGTCCGTGGGTCAGCAAGGCGACAAAGCAGATCATCACCAGGGTCGCCTGAATGGCCAGGAACACCTTGAGTTCAGAATCATAGAGGTAGCGACCGAGCCGCACCGGGCGGTGAGAGAAGACGGTAAAGTGGAGCGCAAAGTTCACGCTGGCCAGCAGCAGGAACACCACGGTAATCAGGTTGATGACCGGACTGTTGAAGAATCCGATGCTGGCATCGTGAGTGGAGAAGCCACCGACCGACAGAGTCGAGAAGGAATGGCAGACCGCATCGAACAGCGTCATTCCGGCGAGCCAGTAGGCCAGCGCACAGAGCGCGGTCAGCAGCAGATAGATGAACCAGAGCGCCTTGGCCGTTTCGGCGATGCGCGGCGTCACCTTGGTATCCTTCACCGGCCCCGGGATCTCGGCGCGATAGAGCTGCATGCCCCCGATACCCAGCAGTGGCAGAATGGCCACCGCCAGTACAATGATCCCCATCCCCCCCAGCCACTGCAGCAACTGGCGATAGAACAGAAACGCCTTGGGCAGATTATCGAGCCCGGTCAGTACCGTTGCGCCTGTGGTGGTCAGGCCGGAAAAAGATTCGAAGAAGGCCTCCGAGACCGACATATCCGGCACGTCGCTCATGATGAAGGGCACCGCCCCCACACTGCCCAGCACGGTCCAGAACAGCACCACAATCAGAAAGCCCTCTTTCGAGCGCATCTCCTTCTTGTGGTAGCGATTGGGAAACCAGAGCACTACGCCGAGCAGCAGGGCGATCAGAAAAGAGCTGACGAACTCGGCACCACCACCATCCCGATAGCCAAAGGCCACCAGTGCAGGCAACAGCATGGTCGAGCTGAACAGCGCAACCAGCAGGCCAACAATGCGAATAATGCTCAGGATGTGCATTACAGCTCCCTTTCCCCAATTAAAGAGCGATGGATTCTAGCCATCTAAGGGGCTGAGGGATACCCGCCCATGAGTCCGGTCGGTCAATTCACGGTCCACCTGAGCCCAAACTGAGGACTCCCACGCCACCTGCAAGGTGACCTGCTGACCGTAATCGGCCGCCAGCAATTCGCCATTATGGCTGCTGATCAGCGACTCGACAGTCCCCATGTCACCGTAATCGCAGTGAATGAGAGAGGGTGTGCGTGGCACCTTGAGCAGGGTGGGCAGTTGCTTGAGGGCGGCACCGACGCCGCCCCCATAGGCTTTGACCAGTCCACCGGTGCCAAGCTGGATGCCGCCGTAGTAACGCACCACCACGGCGCAGATTTCACCGAGCCCCGACCCCATCAACTGGGCCAGGATCGGTTTGCCCGCCGTACCGGAAGGTTCGCCGTCATCGCTGAAGCCATAAACCTGACTATCTTGCGGCGCACCAGCCACAAAGGCCCAGCAGTGGTGGCGAGCGGCCGGATGTTGGCGCTTGATCTCGTTAACCCACCCCCTGGCCGCCTCGACGGTCGGGGTGTGGGCGATCAGGGTAATGAAGCGACTCTTCTTTATTTCTTCGGTCAACTCCAGCGGGGCAGCCGGAATGGAGTACGCTGCCGCCATCAGAGTCCTGCTTGTCTGGTCATGTTTTCCACCCCGTTGGCGTGCAGCACCACGTTGTCTTCGATACGGATGCCGCCGAACGGACGCAGCGCCTCCACCTTGTTCCAGTTGACCCGTTTGCCCTGTTCGCCCTGACGCAGCGGCTCCAGCAAACTGTCGATGAAGTAGAGTCCCGGCTCGATGGTGAACACCTGATCCACCTCCATCACCCGGGTGCAGCGCAGATAGGGGAACAGCTCGGGCGCCGCCAGATGGGTGCCGCGCTCATCCTGCATGAAACCGCCCGCATCGTGTACCTGCAAACCGAGGAAGTGGCCGAGGCCATGGGGGAAGAAGACATTGGTCACCCCGGTGTGGATCATCTCGTCTACCGACATGTCCACCAGCTCGGTGGTCTGTAGCAGGCGCGCCAGCTTGTGGTGCATCTGCAGATGCAGCTCGCTGTAGCGACGACCCGGTTTGATCTCCTTGATAATCTCCTGCTGCTGCTCGTCAAGGGCAGCAATCAGATCGGCAAACTCGCCACGCCGCCACGCCCAGGTGCGGGTGATGTCGGAGGCATAACCATGAAAATCGACGCCGGCATCGATCAGGAAGGAGTGGCGCTCCGCATCCGGCACCCGCAAGGCGGACAAATGGGTGTAGTGAAGGATGGCCGCATTGCGGTTGATGGCGACGATATTGCCGTAGGGCGCCTCATTGGCCCCCTGTCCGACCGCCTTCATGTAGGCCAGATTGATCTCGAACTCGCTCGCCCCCGCCATAAAGGAGTCCTTGGCGGCGATATGGCCACGGACACCGATGCGGTTCGCCTCGCGCAGACACTCCAGCTCGTAGGGGGTCTTGTAGGCGCGGTGATAGTGCAGGTAGTTGAGTACCGCCTCCGGATTGGGCTGGGTCAGCCCCAGCAGCTCGGCCACTTCCAGATGGCCGCCAAGGTAGGCCCACTCCTGCTTGTTGGCAGGTAGATGGTCGGCCACCTGTTCCGGCCGGGTCAGGAAACGGATATCGAAGAACTCGACCCAGAAGGCGTTGGGCAGATCCGCCACCTTGTGCCAGAAATCGACCGGGCGGTAGAACAGCAGGATTGGTTTGTTCACCCCGTCCACCAGCAGCCAGCAGTGGGGATTGTCCAGCACCGGCAACCAGGCCTTGAAGTGGGGGTTTACCTTGAACGGGTAATCCTGATCATCGAGGAAGATGCGGTGGGTCTGGCCGGAGTGGATGGCCAGTCCGCTGAGCCCCTGTTGTTGCAGAATGTCGCGGGTGCGCTGCTGCAAGGTATCGAGGTGCTGGGCAAAAAGTTGGCTGTAGCTGCTCATGGCGTCCTGCTCCGAGGTGAATGTGATTGCAGCATAACATCAAGCGCTTGGCGGCTCGACCCGTCAAGCTGCCGCTTCGTGAGGTAACGCATACGTTACAAACATGTTTGTTATCAACACAAAACCAATCATTAACAAATCAAAAACAATTCAATACACTGCCGGTAGATACATGAAGTCAGGGATTACTCATGGACAACCTCTGCCTGTGGCAACCGGATCCGCTCGGGATGCAGCAATCCAACCTCTACCGTTTTATGGCGGAGGTGAACCGTTTCCACGGCTTGCAGTTGCAGAACTACCCGCAGCTTTATCAATGGTCGGTGGAGAAGACCACCCGTTTCTGGCCGCTGGTATGGCAGCACTGCGGCGTCAAAGGCGAGCTCGGCAACATAGTGGCGGAAAACCGTCAGGATATGCAGCGCACCCGCTGGTTCCCCGACAGCCGCCTCAACTTCGCCGAAAACCTGCTGCGCCGTCAGGACGAGAGCCCGGCCATCATCTCCCGCATCGAAGGGAGCCCAAGTCGCACTTTGAGCTGGGGTGAACTGGGGGAACAGGTTGCCCGGCTGGCTCAGTGGCTGCGTCATCAGGGGATTGGTCGTGGCGATGTGGTCGCTGCCTACCTGCCCAATATTCCGGAAACAGTGGTTGCCATGCTGGCAACCACCAGCCTCGGGGCGATCTGGACCGCCACCAGCCCCGACTTTGGCGAGGCCAGCGTGGTAGAGCGCTTCGGCCAGACCCAACCACGAGTGCTGTTTGCGGTGGATGGCTATCGCTACAACGGCAAAGCTATCGACATTCAACAGAAGGTCGCCAGCGTGGTGAGCCAGATCGGCAGCATAGAGCAGACGGTGATGATCCCCCTGCTCGGCAACCCGCTGCAGCTTGGTCACGACTGGCAGCAAGTGCTGGCAAGCCTGCACGGTGCCCAGCTCGCCTTCGAGCCGATGGCTTTCAATGACCCGCTCTACATCCTCTACTCCTCCGGCACCACCGGCAAACCCAAGTGCATCGTGCACGGGATTGGCGGCACCCTGCTGCAACATCTGAAAGAGCACCAGCTGCACTGCGACATCAAGCCGGGGGAGCGAATTTTCTACTTCACCACCTGTGGCTGGATGATGTGGAACTGGCTGGTGAGCGCGCTCGCCTCCGGCGCCACCCTGGTGCTCTATGACGGCTCGCCCTTCTACCCGGATGGCAACGTGCTGTGGGATCTCGCCCGCGACGAGCAGGTCAACTTGTTCGGCACCTCGGCCAAATATCTCGATGCACTGCACAAACAGGGTTACGCCCCCATCAAGAGCCACGATTTGCCGCACTTGCGGCTGATCTGCAGCACCGGATCTGTGCTGTCGCCGGAGGGATTTGACTACGTCTACCAGCAGATAAAGCAGGATGTGCAGCTCAGCTCCATCTCCGGCGGCACCGATATCTGCTCCTGCTTTGTCATCGGCAATCCACTCAGCCCGGTCTATCGCGGCGAGAGCCAGGGGCGCGGCCTCGGCCTCGCGGTGCAGGTATTCAACGAGGCGGGCCAGCCGGTGCAGGGAGAGAAGGGCGAGCTGGTCTGCACCAAGCCGTTCCCGGCCCAGCCTATCTACTTCTGGGGCGACGAGAATGGCGACAAGTACCACGCAGCCTACTTCGAGCGGTTCGACAACATCTGGTGCCACGGCGACTGGATCGAGCTGACCCCGACTGGCGGCATTCTGTTCTACGGCCGCTCCGACGCCACCCTCAACCCGGGCGGCGTGCGCATCGGCACCAGCGAGATCTACCGCTATGTCGAGCAGCTGGACGAGGTGGAGGAGAGCATCGTCATCGGCCAACAGTGGCAGCAAGACGAGCGGGTGGTGCTGTTCGTCAAGCTCAAGGTGGGTTGCAAGCTGGATGAGCCGCTGCGCGAGCGGATCCGCCAGCAAATAAAGCAGCACTGCACCGCCCGCCACGTGCCCGCCCGCATCCTGCAGGTGGATGCCATCCCCCGCACCAAGTCCGGCAAGATCGTCGAACTGGCGGTGCGGGAGGTAGTGCACAACAGACCCGTCAACAACACCCACGCCCTCGCCGATCCCGAGGTGCTGAACCAGTATCGCAACCGGCCGGAACTGGCCAGTTGATAGCAAACTCATATTCATCCGAGGCGCCGCAAGGCGCCTCTCTTTTGCCCGTTTTGTGATGAAGAGCTTTTACTCGAGATCTGTTAAACAAATGTTTTAAATAGGTGTTGAAAATGTCTCCTTTTGGATCAATAGTGAGCCTCGCCCCCTGCTGGGGATTAAGGAGCACCACTCCCCACTGAGTGGGAACAAGGAGACACTCTCATGATCTACCAAGGCGAAACCCTGTCGGTCAGCTACCTCGAAAACGGCATTGCCGAGCTGAGGTTTGATGCCCCGGGTTCAGTCAACAAGCTGGATCGCGCTACCCTGCTCTCCCTGAGCGAAGCGATCGCCGCATTACAACAAGAACGTGAACTAAAAGGTCTGATCCTCACCTCCGGCAAAGACGCCTTTATCGTCGGTGCCGACATTACCGAATTCCTGGAACTGTTCGATCTGCCGCAAGAAGATCTGCTCGGCTGGCTGAAAAAGGCCAACGACATCTTCAATGCCATCGAAGATCTGCCGGTTCCGACCCTCTCCGCCATCAAGGGCCACGCCTTGGGCGGCGGCTGCGAGACCATTCTCTCCACCGACTTCCGTCTGGCTGACACCACAGCCAAAATCGGCCTGCCCGAGACCAAACTCGGCATCATGCCGGGCTTTGGCGGCACCGTCCGCCTGCCGCGAGTGATCGGCGCCGACAACGCGCTCGAGTGGATCACCACCGGCAAGGATTACCGTGCCGATGACGCCCTCAAGGTGGGCGCCATCGACGCCGTGGTCGCCCCGGACGCACTGCAGAGCGCTGCGCTGCAGATGATCAAAGACGCCATCGCGGGCAAGCTGGACTGGCAGAGCCGTCGCGCCGCCAAGAAAGCCCCGCTGCGCCTCTCCAAACTGGAAGCCATGATGAGCTTCACCACCGCCGCCGGCATGGTTGCCGCCGTGGCGGGCAAACACTATCCGGCGCCTATGACTGCGGTGAAAACCGTCGAGGCCGCCGCAGGCATGGGCCGTGACGAGGCGCTGGCCGTTGAAGCACAGGGCTTTATCAAGCTGGCCAAGACCGACGTGGCCAAGGCGCTGGTCGGTATCTTCCTGAACGATCAACACATCAAGGCGCTGGCCAAGAAGGCGGCCAAGCAGGCGAGCAAGGCCACTGGCCACGCCGCCGTACTGGGTGCCGGCATCATGGGCGGCGGCATCGCCTACCAGTCTGCCAGCAAGGGCATTCCGGCGGTGATGAAGGACATCAACGAGAAGGCGCTGGCACTTGGCATGAATGAGGCCACCAAGCTGCTCAACGGCCAGCTCGAAAAGGGCCGCATCGATGGCATCAAGATGGGCCAGGTGCTCTCTGCCATTACCCCAACCCTCAGCTATGACAACGTCAAGCATGTGGACGTCGTGGTCGAAGCCGTGGTCGAGAACCCGAAAGTGAAAGCCGCCGTACTGGGCGAAGTGGAAGGGATCATTGGCGAAGACGCAGTGCTCGCCAGCAACACCTCCACCATCCCAATCTCCCTGCTGGCCAAGGGGCTGAAGCGCCCGCAGAACTTCTGCGGCATGCACTTCTTCAACCCGGTGCACCGCATGCCACTGGTGGAGATCATTCGCGGCGAGCAAACCTCCGATGAAACCATCAACCGCGTGGTGGCCTATGCCGCAGCCATGGGCAAGTCCCCGGTGGTGGTCAACGACTGCCCGGGCTTCTTCGTCAACCGCGTGCTGTTCCCCTACTTCTTCGGCTTCAACAAGCTGGTCGCCGATGGCGCCGACTTCGCGGCCGTCGACAAGGTGATGGAGAAGGAGTTCGGCTGGCCGATGGGCCCCGCCTACCTGCTGGACGTGGTTGGCATCGACACCGGTCACCATGCCGGTGACGTGATGGCGCAAGGCTTCCCGGCGCGGATGAGCAAGGAAGGCCGCACCGCCATCGACGTGATGTACGAAGTGAACCGCTTCGGTCAGAAGAACAGCAAGGGCTTCTACGCCTACGAGCAGGACAAGAAGGGCAAGCCGAAGAAGGTGGCTGACGCCGCTGCTTACGAGCTGCTGGCCCCCATCGCCAAGCCGAAACAGGATTTCGAAAAGGAAGCCATCATCGCCCGCATGATGATCCCGATGATCAACGAGGTGGTGCTCTGTCTGGAAGAGGGCATAGTCGCCACGCCAGCCGAAGCCGACATCGCACTGGTCTACGGTCTGGGCTTCCCTCCCTTCCGCGGCGGCGTGTTCCGCTATCTGGACACTATCGGTCTGGATCGCTACGTGGCCATGGCCGACCAGTATGCCGACTTGGGCCCGCTCTACCGCGTCAGCGACAAGCTGCGCGAGATGGCTGCCCAAGGCAAAACCTTCTACTGATTGCGGAAAGGAGATCCATTCATGAAAGACGTAGTCATTGTCGACTGTATCCGGACCCCGATGGGCCGGTCCAAGGGCGGCGCCTTCCGCAACGTGCGTGCAGAAGATCTGTCCGCGCACCTGATGAAATCCATCCTGCTGCGCAACCCCAACCTCGACCCGAACGAGATCGAGGATATCTACTGGGGCTGCGTGCAGCAGACCCTTGAGCAGGGCTTCAACATCGCCCGCAACGCCGCGCTGCTGGCCGGTATTCCCAAGCAGGTGGGGGCGGTCACCGTCAACCGCCTGTGTGGCTCCTCCATGCAGGCGCTGCACGACGCCTCCCGTGCCATTCAGGTGGGTGACGGGGATATCTTCATCATCGGCGGCGTCGAGCACATGGGCCACGTGCCGATGAGCCACGGCGTCGACTTCCACCCCGGCATGGCCAAGTCGGTGGCGAAAGCCTCCGGCATGATGGGGTTGACCGCCGAGATGCTCGGCAAGCTGCACGGCATCAGCCGCCAGCAGCAGGACGAGTTTGCCGCCCGCTCCCATCGCCGTGCCCACGCCGCCACCGTGGAAGGACGTTTTGCCAAGGAGATCGTCGGGCTGGAAGGCCATGACGCCAGCGGCGCCCGCTTCTTCTACGACTATGACGAGGTGATCCGCCCAGAGACCACGGTCGAAACCCTGAGCCAACTGCGCCCAGTGTTTGACCCGGTCAACGGCACCGTCACCGCTGGCAGCTCCTCGGCCCTGTCCGATGGCGCCGCCGCCATGCTGGTGATGAGCGCGGATCGCGCCAAGGCCCTCGGCCTCACGCCGCGCGCCAAGGTACGTGCCATGGCCATCGCCGGCTGTGACGCCGCCATCATGGGTTACGGCCCGGTACCGGCCACCCAGAAGGCGCTCAAGCGTGCCGGCCTGACTGTCGGTGATATCGACCTGTTCGAGCTGAACGAGGCGTTTGCCGCCCAGTCCCTGCCCTGCGTGAAGGATCTGGGTCTGCAGGATCTGGTGGACGAGAAGGTAAACCTGAACGGCGGCGCCATTGCGCTGGGCCACCCGCTCGGCTGCTCCGGCGCCCGCATCTCCACCACCCTCATCAATCTGATGGAGGAGAAGGATGCCACCCTGGGGGTTGCCACCATGTGTATCGGTCTGGGTCAGGGCATCGCCACCGTGTTTGAACGGGTGTGATAACCAGCCGGATCGACGGGATGCACTACTGAGAGTTGTCCCTTTTCGGGGCCAGTCTGACTGGCCCCTTTTCAAGTCTGTGACGATCGCCACACGGGGTGCTCGTCAGTGGTCAGAAGCTGTCTGTTGGCCGTCCCGTTTGGGTCGGCCTTTTTTCGTTTTAATCTTATCAATAGGCTGTTATTGCCTTAAACCTCACATTAGATAGGGGGCTTGCTTGCTTTTTACTCCCCCGACAGGTTCAATCTGCACAAAAAAATGGGTGGATGCACATACATATGTCAATGAGCAAACAACTGCTGATCGTCGATGACGACCAAGAGATCCGCGAGCTGCTCAATGAGTACCTGACCCGGGCGGGCTTTCAGGTATTGACGGCGGCGGAGGGCAACGAGATGCGCCAGCAACTCGCCCAGCACAGCCCGGACCTGATTATTCTGGACATCATGATGCCCGGCGAAGACGGTTTTACCCTCTGCCAGCAGATCCGTCGTGACTCCCAGGTGCCCATCATCATGCTGACCGCCGCCTCCGACGAAGCGGATCGGGTGATCGGTCTGGAACTGGGTGCCGACGACTATATCGCCAAGCCGTTCAGCCCCCGCGAACTGCAGGCCCGCATCAAGGCACTGCTGCGCCGCGCCGAATTCCGCCAGCCGGAAAAAGAGAAAGAGCCGAGCCGCCGCCTGCGTTTTGCCGAGTGGACCCTCGACACCCTGAGCCACCAGCTGACCCACGACGATGGCAGCCTGCTGGATCTCTCCGGCAGCGATGCCATGCTGCTCGGCATGTTCCTGCAACAGCCCGGCGTGGTGCTGGATCGGGACACCATCTCGGATGCCACCCGCGGCCGCGAAAGTCTGCCGATGGAGCGCGGCATCGACGTACAGATCAGCCGTCTGCGCCAGAAGCTGGGCGACAACGGCAAGAGCCCGCGCATCATCAAGACCATCCGCGGTAGCGGCTACATGCTGATTGCCGAGGTGCACGAGCTGCCATGAGCAACAAGTGGTCCTGGGGGGCGCTGGTGCCCCGCTCCCTGTTGTCACGGATGATCCTGCTGTTGTTGCTGGCCATCCTGCTCTCCCAGACCATTCTGACCGGCATCTGGATGCAGCAGATCCAGAAGCGGGAACTGGAGGGGATGCTCAGCACCACCCGCAACCTCGCCATGTCTGCCGCTTCCACCGTCAACTTCTTCAAATCCCTGCCGCTGCAGTATCGCCATATCGCGCTGGACCAACTGCGCAACATGGGGGGCAGCCGCTTCTTCGTCTCACTCAACGAAGAGGAGATCCACATCAACGCCATCCCCGACAGCGAACGCAAGACGCAGGTGCTGGAGGAGGTGCAGGGAGTGCTGACCCGCAAGCTCTCCGACGCCATGGCGATCAAGGTGGACTTCTCCCGCCCCGATGACCTCCACGTCTTCAACAACGATACCCTGCTGGCGGATCTCCCCTCCTCCTGGGCCCGTTACACCCTGTCGCTGGAGCCGCTCAATCCGCCGGTGCTGGTAACCCAGATCGAGATTGAAAAGGGGGAGTGGCTCTATCTGGCGGCCCTGCTGCCCGCCCCCTACATGACCCTCGACGATACCGTGATGCCGAGCAACCAGGTGCGTTTCATCGCCCTGATGACGGTGTTCCTCTGCTTCTTCACCTTTATGCTGGTGCGCTGGCAGACCCGCCCGCTGCGCCGTCTCGCCAAGGCGGCGGTCAATCTGGGCAAGGATATCGACCAGCCTTCGCTCAAAGAGGAAGGGGCGTCGGAAATCGTGGCGGCCACCCGCGCCTTCAACATCATGCAGCACCGCATTCGCCGTTATATCGATGATCGGGAACGGCTGTTCAGCTCCATCTCCCACGATCTCAAGACCCCCATCACCCGACTGCGACTGCGGGTCGAACTGCTCGACGACGAGGTGCAAATCGCCAAGTTCAACAAGGATCTCGACGAGCTGGAGCTGATGGTGAAAGGGGCGTTGCAGACGGTCAAAGAGACCGACATTCACGAGAATATCGAAGAGATCGATATCAACGCCCTGCTGGAGCAGATGGCGGAGTCGATGAACCTGCACGACGAGCGGCTGACCATCGAAGGGCACTGCAAGTGGCCCTATCGCGGCAAGCTGCTGGCGCTCAAGCGCTGCATCGGCAATCTGGTGGACAACGGCATCAAATATGGCCAGCGGGTGCGCATCATCATCATGGATGACGAGGAGATGCTGATTCTCTTCATCATGGATGAGGGCCCCGGTCTGCCGGACGATCAGTTCGAGCGCATCTTCGAACCCTATTACCGGCTCAGCACCGATCAGGCCGGCACTGGCCTCGGCCTTGGCATCGCCCGCAACATTGCCCACGCCCACGGCGGCGATCTGGTGCTGGAAAACCGTCCGCAAGGTGGCCTGCAGGCCACGCTCTCCCTACCAAGGCAGTAACCTTATGAAGTGGTTGTCTTTTTCTGTCATCGCCCTGCTCTCTGCTCCCGTTGCCGCCTCCCAGGTGGAGGTACTGCACTGGTGGACGTCCGGCGGCGAAGCAAAAGCGGTCGAAGTGCTCAAATCCGAGTGGACCAAACAGGGCAACCAGTGGAACGACTTCGCGGTACAGGGCGGCGGCGGCAAGAGTGCCATGACGGTATTGAAGAGCCGGGCACTGGCGGCCAACCCGCCCGAAGCAGCTCACCTCAAGGGCTATGAACTCAAGGAGTGGGCCGGGCTCGGCTTCCTGCGCGATCTCACCCCCATGGCCGAACACCTCGGCTGGTACAGCCAGATGCCGCCCATGGTACGGGCCACCCTCAGCCAGAATGGCGCCCTGATGGCGGTGCCCACCGGCATCCACCGGGTCAACTGGCTGTGGCTAAACCGCAAGATCTTCGAGCGCAACAAGCTGACTCCACCCACTGACTGGGCCCAGTTTGTCACCGTCGCCGACCAGCTTAAAAAACGGGGCATCACCCCGCTCGCCATCGGTAACGAGCCCTGGCAGCTGGCGGTACTGTTTGAAACGGTGGCGCTCGGTGAGGGCGGAAAAGAATTCTATCGCAAGGCGTTCCTCGAGCAGGACAGCGCCACCCTGACCGGCCCCGACATGGTGCGGGTGTTGACCCGTTTCCAGCAGCTGCGCGCCTACGTCCCGCAAAAATACGCCGGTCTGAAGTGGCATCAGGCCACCAACCTGCTGGAGAGCGGTGGCGCCGCCATGCAGGTGATGGGGGACTGGGTGAAGGGTGAACTGAGTGCCGGTAACTACCGGCCGGGTGAGGATATCGCCTGCCTGCCGAGCCCGGGCAGCGCCGGACTGTTCAGCTACAACCTAGACTCCATCGCCATGTTCAAACAGCGGGATCCGGCCCAGCTGCAGGCGCAGGGCGATCTGGCCCAACTACTGATGACGCCGCAATTTCAGGAGGAGTTCAATCGGGTGAAGGGGTCGATCCCGGCGCTGACCAATCCCGACATGAGCAAGTTCGACCGCTGCGCCGTCCGCTCCTATCAGGATTTCCTGCTGGCGGAAAAGCAGGACAACCTGCTGCCCAGCATGGCGGAGGGGATGGCGACGCCGACCAATATGCGGCAGGCAATCCTCGATGTGCTGAGCAACTTCTTCAACGACCCCAAGGCCAACCCGGAGCAGACGGCGCTGCATCTGGAGCGGGCGATGCGCTCGACCCGCTGATCCGGGCACATTGCCAAACGGCAGAAATGACAAAGGCGGAATTGCTCCGCCTTTGTTGTTGAATCGTCATCCGATTCAGGATTGATCGTTCTCGTCCTCATCCTCGTCATAGTAATCGCTGAGCTCGATCCAGAGCCCCAACCCGACCATCACCATGGAGCCGAACCAGGTACCGGTATTCCCGATCGGGCTGCCCATCACTATCATGGCGAAGGACAAGAACCCCATGCCTGCATAGGCTTGTAATCTGCCGTAGGAGACCTGCATATTCACCTCCTTGTTGAATATGGTTCAATTTTTATATTACTCGTCCGGCGCAAGCTGGATAGGGCCGAATAACATTTCGGTTACATATGCTGGTTGATGGGGCGTTTGTTTGATTATTTTTTAGCCCTGAGTATCATTGGCAGCCGAATAGGTTGAAGGTTGATAATAGATGAGTGATTTATTCTGCGGCGCAACCCACGAGTTGGACGCAATCGGGCTTCGTTGCCCGGAACCCGTTATGATGGTTCGCAAGAAAGTGCGGCTGATGGCGGATGGCGAGACCCTGCTGGTCAGCGCCGACGATCCTTCAACCACCCGCGACATCCCCAGTTTCTGCCGCTTTATGGATCACACCCTGGTCGCCAGCGAGACAGAGCAGGCCCCCTACCGCTACCTGATCCGCAAGGGTCAATAAGCCCCCGTACCGGAGCACTCCATGACAACCATTACCCGAATCGGCACCACCCAGCGTTGGTCAGACGTGGTCATCCACAATGGCACCCTCTACGTGGTGGAAGTGCCCGTCAGCGAAGAGGCCGACATCCACCAGCAGACCCGCGAAGTGCTGGCAAGCCTGCAGCGCCTGCTGGAAGCCAACGGCTCCGGCATCGACAAGATCCTGATGGCCAATATCTATCTCAAAGACATTCAGGACATCGCTGCCTTCAACGAGCAGTGGGATGCCTGGATCCCGGCAGGCACCGCACCCGTGCGCGCCTGCGTACAAGCCCGTCTGGCCCACGAAGGCTACAAGGTGGAAGTGCAGCTGACTGCAGCTGTCTAAGAGGCGCTTATCCCCGCCTCTTCTCCCACGAGGGGAGAAGGGAGCAAACAACAAGGCGTCATTGCTCGCCACGGCGCCAATAGAAAGGCCCCGCCATCACTGGCGGGGCCTTTTCGTTACCGAAACCTGAGCAACTTAGGCGGTCGGGGTCAGGGTAATGGTCACGCGGCGGTTCTGGGCTTTGCCAGCGGCGGTGCTGTTGGTAGCAACCGGCTGATCCGGCCCCACGCCGGTGGTGGAGATGCGGCTACCTGCTACGCCCTGACCAATCAGCTGGGCGGCAACGGCATCGGCACGATCGCGGGAGAGCTTCATGTTCAGATCGCGGGAACCTGTGCTGTCGGTGTGACCGACCACGTTCAGGCGGGTCTTGTCGAACTCGGCAACCACCATGGCCACGCCGGAGAGGGTGTTGGCACCGGCCGCTTTCAGCTGGGAGCTGGAGCTGTCGAAGGTGACGTTGTTCGGCATGTTGAGGATCAGCTCATTGCTATTGCGGGTCACGCTGACGCCGGTGCCCTGCAGCTTCTCGCGCAGCTTGGCTTCCTGCACGTCCATGTAGTAGCCGATACCGCCACCCAGCGCCGCGCCGGCAGCAACGCCGGTCAGGATGCCCTTCTTGCGGTCACCCTTGCTGGAGGAGAGCGCACCTACGGCCGCACCGGCAGCGGCGCCAGCCAGCGCGCCCCAGGCACCTTTGGAGGTCTGGGATTCACCTGTGTAGGGGTTGGTGGTACAGCCGCTCAGGGCAACGGTCAGTGCCAGAGCAGGCACCAGGATCTTGGCTCGCATGAAAAAACCTCTGTGAAAACAATCCGGCACCATGCCGGGGGCCGGATTGTAACGCGCTGGCACGCCATTGTCTGACGCAAGCCTGAACAGATGGCGAGAGTGGTGTTTTTTTGGGCAATCGGCGGGCTATCAGCGCGGTAATTGACACTCGGCGTGGCAAGGGCAGCTGACCAGATGATCGTTCACCATCCCCACCGCCTGCATAAAGGCGTAACAGATGGTGCTGCCGACGAAGTTGAAGCCAAGCTTCTTGAGTGCTTTCGACATGGCATCCGACTCCGGCGAGGTCGCCGGAATATCGCCGTTGCCCTGCCGCTGGTTGACGATGGGGGCGCCGCCCACAAAGCCCCACAGGTAGTCGGCGAAGTCGATCCCCTGCTCCTGCAAGGCCAGATAAGCGCGGGCATTTCTGATGATCGACTGCACCTTGAGCCGGTTGCGGATGATGCCGCTGTCCTGCATCAACCGCTCCACATCCTGCTCGTCGAAGCGGGCAATCTGCACCGGATCAAAGTCGGCATAGGCGCGGTAATAGCTCTCGGTGCGCTTGAGGATGGTGATCCACGACAGCCCCGCCTGCTGGCCGTCGAGGCAGAGCTTGGCAAACAGCTCACGCGAGTCATAGACCGGCCTGCCCCACTGTTTGTCATGGTATTCAATGTATTCCGGGTCCTTGGTCACCCAGGCGCAGCGCAGTTCCATTTCCTCTCCCTCGTTATTTCAGCGGTTTGCCCGACCCTGCCCACTCTGCAGGCGGCACTGCTCACATCATATACCGGACATCCCGCCCGACCAGCCACAACGCAGCACCATCCCGCGAATCCGCTGCAATTTCGCCTATTATCCGACCATGCCAGACGGTATACTCCCTCGGTTCACATTCAGCAAATCTTGCTCTGATTTTCACTTCGCGCGAAAAAAATTATGCAAAAATTCGATGTCAAAACCTTTCAGGGCCTGATCCTGCAGCTGCAGGACTATTGGTCCCGCCAGGGCTGTACCATCATTCAGCCGCTGGATATGGAAGTGGGTGCCGGTACTTCCCACCCCATGACCTGTCTGCGTGCCCTGGGCCCGGAGCCCATCGCCTGCGCCTACGTGCAACCGTCCCGCCGTCCGACCGACGGCCGCTACGGTGAAAACCCGAACCGCCTGCAGCACTACTACCAGTTCCAGGTGATCATCAAGCCTTCCCCCGACAACATTCAGGAACTCTATCTGGGCTCCCTGAAAGAGCTGGGCATGGATCCTGAAATCCATGACATCCGCTTCGTGGAAGACAACTGGGAAAACCCGACTCTGGGTGCCTGGGGTCTGGGCTGGGAAGTGTGGCTGAACGGCATGGAAGTGACCCAGTTCACCTACTTCCAGCAGGTTGGCGGCCTCGAGTGCAAGCCGGTCACCGGCGAGATCACCTACGGTCTCGAGCGTCTGGCCATGTACATTCAGGGCGTGGACAGCGTCTACGATCTGGTCTGGTCTGACGGTCCGCTGGGCAAGACCACCTACGGCGACGTGTTCCACCAGAACGAAGTGGAGCAATCCACCTACAACTTCGAACACGCCGATGTGGAGTTCCTGTTCCACTGCTTCGAGCAGTACGAGAAGGAAGCCCAGAATCTGCTGGCACTGGAAAAACCGCTGCCGCTGCCTGCCTACGAGCGCATCCTCAAAGCCGCTCACTCCTTCAACCTGCTGGATGCCCGCAAGGCCATCTCGGTCACCGAGCGTCAGCGCTACATCCTGCGCATTCGCACCCTGACCAAGGCCGTGGCAGAGGCATACTACGCCTCCCGCGAAGCGCTGGGCTTCCCTATGTGTCAGCGCAGTGAGAACAAGCAAGGTTAAGGAACGGACATGGCACAACATACATTTCTGGTAGAGATCGGTACTGCTGAGCTGCCGCCCAAAGCCCTGCGCTCCCTGGCCGAAGCCTTTGCCGACAACTTCAAAGCCGAACTGACCAAGGCCGACCTGGCCTTCGGCGACGTCGAGTGGTTTGCCTCACCGCGCCGTCTGGCGCTGAAGGTAAGCGAGCTGGCTGGCGAACAGCCGAGCAAGAGCGTCGAGAAGCGCGGCCCGGCCGTGGCGCAGGCGTTCGATGCCGAAGGCAAGCCGACCAAGGCAGCCGAAGGCTGGGCCCGTGGCAACGGCATCACCGTTGAGCAGGCCGAGCGTCTGGTCACCGACAAGGGTGAGTGGCTGGTTCACACAGCCAAGGTCGAAGGCCGTCCGGCCAAAGAATTGCTGGGCGAGCTGGTTAGCCAGGCGCTGGCCAAGCTGCCGATCCCGAAAATGATGCGCTGGGGCGACAAGACCATCCAGTTCGTGCGTCCGGTCTTCACCGTGACCCTGCTGCTGGATGGCGAGCTGGTTCCCGCTCACATTCTGGGTATCGACTCTGCCCGCACCATCCGCGGTCACCGCTTTATGGGTGAGAGCGAGTTCACCATCGACAACGCCAGCCAGTACCCGCAGATCCTGCAGGAGCGCGGCATGGTGATTGCCGACTTTATGGCGCGCAAGGCCAAGATCAAGGCTGACGTCGAAGCGGCCGCTGCCGCCTTCGGTGGCGTGGCCGATCTGGACGACGCCCTGCTGGAAGAAGTGACCGCACTGGTCGAGTGGCCTGTGGTGCTGACCGCCAACTTCGAAGAGAAGTTCCTGGCCGTTCCGGCTGAAGCGCTGGTTCACACCATGAAGGGTGACCAGAAGTACTTCCCGGTCTACGACAAGAACGGCAAGCTGCTGCCGAAGTTCATCTTCGTCACCAACATCAAATCCAAAGACCCGAGCCAGATCATCAGCGGCAATGAGAAGGTGGTTCGCCCCCGTCTCTCTGACGCCGAGTTCTTCTTCAAGACCGACCTCAAGCAGACTCTGGCCTCCCGCCTGCCGCGCCTTGAAACCGTGCTGTTCCAGCAACAGCTTGGCACCGTCAAGGCCAAGGTCGAGCGCATCGAGACCGTCGCCGGCTTTATCGCCGAACGTATCGGTGCCGACGTAGCTCAGGCCAAGCGTGCCGGTCTGCTCTCCAAGTGTGACCTGATGACCAACATGGTCGGCGAGTTCACCGACACCCAGGGTGTCATGGGGATGCACTACGCCCGTCACGATGGCGAAGACGAAGCGGTGGCCGTGGCCCTCAACGAGCAGTACATGCCGCGCTTTGCCGGTGATACCCTGCCGTCCGGTCTGGTTGCCTGCGCCGTCGCGCTGGCCGACAAGTTCGACACCCTGGCCGGTATCTTCGGCATCGGCATGCTGCCCAAGGGTGACAAGGACCCGTTCGCCCTGCGTCGCGCCGCCATCGGTGCCCTGCGCATCATGACCGAGAAGCAGCTGGACTTGGATCTGGTTGAACTGGTTGAAGAAGCGGTACGCGTCTACGGCGACAAGCTGACCAACAAAACCGTCGTCACCGACGTGGTCGACTTTATGCTGGGCCGCTTCCGCGCCGCCTATCAGGACGAAGGCATCGGTGCCGACGTGGTGCTGGCCGTACTGGCCCGCCGCCCGACCCGTCCGCTCGACTTCGATCGTCGCGTCAAGGCCGTCAGCCACTTCCGCACGCTGGATGCCGCACTGGCACTGGCTGCCGCCAACAAGCGCGTGAGCAACATTCTGGCCAAGGTCGAAGGCGAACTGCCGACTGCCGTCAAACCGGAACTGCTGGCCGATGCCGCCGAGAAGGCGCTGGCCACCCAGGTTGCCGAACTGCAAGCCGAACTGGCCCCGCTGTTCGCCGCCGGTGACTATCAGGCTGCCCTCACCCGTCTGGCCGCCCTGCGCGAGCCGGTCGATACCTTCTTCAACGAAGTGATGGTGATGGCCGACGACGAGGCCCTCAAGGCCAACCGTTTGGCACTGCTGAACAACCTGCGCAACCTGTTCCTGCAAGTCGCGGATATCTCGCTGCTGCAGTGATTAGAGTTTGCTAACCAGATCAAAGAACGGCGTCGTAAGGCGCCGTTTTTATATAGCAAGATACAAAAACATATTACGATATAAGCGTTATTTGAAAAACTAGGTTAATCACCCCATGGATGGAACACTATGAATAAAATATTAATTACCACCACTTTATTTTTAATCAACCCTTCATTTGCAGCTGATGACGCCACAATATCCCGTTTAGTAAGAGACTACAGTGAGACTGTCGCTTGCCAAGTAGGTGGCGAAGGGGAGCCTGGTGAGTTAAAACAATATAGTGCGGTAAGATTATCAGAAGGTTACTCTGTAGAAGATGATGTAGGCTCGAAATGGTTAGTTTATTGGGCTGGTGATATGGGATGTAATGGTGGGAATGGAACTCGGCTACCACAACTAACCGTGGTTGCAATTAATGGCTTTAGGAACACACCTGTTGTTGACACTAGTTATAAATTACCTTATACCAATCTCGTGCAGGTAACAGAAATGAAAAATGACCAAGGCATGGTAACCATTTCTGGTCTTGCTTATGGTGATAATGATACCCAACACCATCCACGAGAAAAAGTTACATATAAGTTTAAATTTGATGAGCAAAACAATAAGTTTATTCCACAGTAAATATTAAAATTAGTTTTTATACAGATTGCACAGTTTGTACAGATCTAGTTATCACCTGCCCCCTGCCTCAAATCGGTATCTTTTTACACTATATCGATCGACGAAAATGGGGGCTCTTGCCTCATCCAAACCGTAGGTTCGATTAGCCGTCAGGCGTAATCGGACATTCGCGTAAATAGACTCTCCCGCCATAACGGCCAGCCTAATTCCACCCTCCGGCTGGCCGACACGGTTACACGGCAACAACCTTAATCAAAGCCTCTCGATCGTCCGATTACGCTGCACTAATCGAACCTACAGGGGGGGTGATCAGCTGTTATCATTTGAGACAGTGCCCAGCGCCGCCACGCCCAAGAGGAAAGTCATGGATATACCTGCCGCCCCGTCCCCCGCCATCTGCCAGTTGTGTCAGGAGAAAGCCGGTCTCGACTTCGACTTCACCATGGCCTTCCAGCCCATCGTCGATTGCAGCCAGCGCACCATATTCGGCTATGAGGCGCTGGTGCGGGGGATCAACAACGAACCGGCGCAGAGCGTGATTGCCCGGGTCAACGACGACAACCGCTACCGTTTCGATCAGCTGTGCCGCATCAAGGCCATCGCGCTGGCCGCCCGGCTCGATATGCGGGGCATGCTGAGCATCAATTTTCTGCCAAACGCGGTCTACCGTCCGGAGCGCTGCATCCGCACCACCCTGCAGGCGGCCCGCGAGCACCACTTCCCCATCGCGCAGATCATGTTCGAGCTGACCGAGGTGGAGCAGGTGCAGGATAGCCAGCATCTTCGCGGCATCGTCGATCACTATCAGGCCCTCGGCTTCAAAACGGCGATCGATGACTTTGGTGCCGGTTACTCGGGCCTCAACCTGCTGGCCGATTTTCACCCCAATATCGTCAAACTCGATATGCACCTGCTGCGCGGCATCGACCATGACCCGACCCGGCAAGCCATAGTGCGCCACTGTCTGGCACTGTTTGCGGAGCTGCAGATCACCCCGCTGGCGGAGGGGATCGAGACCCGCGAAGAGATGGCCTGTCTGCGTGAGATGGGCATCAACCTGATGCAGGGCTACCTGTTCGCCCGCCCCGGCTTCGAAACCCTGCCCGAGGTGGATTTCGACAGCCTGTAAGCCATGTCGGCCAGGGCTGCGCAAACATCCGGCTCCATTGCGCTGGACGACAAGCGCTTTAGCCAGCACCACTGCTATGATGCTGGCACCTGTTCATCAACGACCGAGATATCATGAGACGCAAAACCATGGCCCTGCTGCTGGGCACCCATCTGCTGGTCGCGGCGGCAGGCTTTGCCGCTGGTGTCTACACCCTGCCGATCCTGATCGCGCCACCCGCCCCTGATACCGAGCTGGTCGCGGCCAGCCAGCAGCAGGCGAGATTCCACGGCACCTTTCGCCGGGATCTGAAAGACAGCGATCGGCTGCACTGGGGGGAAGGCAAGGTGAGCATAGGGCCGGATGCCGTCAGCCTGATGGGCAAGCTGGCCCCCGGGCCGGACTACCAGCTCTACCTCTCCCCCGAGTTTGTCGAGACCGAAGCCGATTTTGCCCGCCTCAAGGATCAGATGGTGCGAGTCGGGCCGGTGAAGACCTTCGACAACTTTATCGTGCCGCTGCCCGCCACGATCGATCCGGCCCGCTACAGCAGCGTGATCGTCTGGTGTGAAACCTTCGGCCAGTTCATCACCGCCGCCCGTTATCAGGATCTGCGTCTGGAGCAGTAACCTCGCCCCAGACCCGCACCATGAAAAAGGGCTGACATCGCTGTCAGCCCTTTGGCTATCCGATCCGCTCGTCATTAACGCTCCGGCGTGGTCATCTCCTGCAGCAACTGATCGATGCTGCCCACTACCTGCTCTGAGTTCTGCTCGATCTCGCGGTAGAGCGCCTCCGCCTCTTCATGCTTGTGCTGATTTTTCAGCTCGATAACCTGCTGGATCACCTGATGCAATCTGGCGTGGGGGGCGGCCATCGCCCTGAAGGCCGGTTGATCGCCGCAGCATGCCTGCCCTTCGCTGAAGTACCAGTGGCCAAGGCGGCACTCCTTGTCACTGACCGCCTCGCTGCGCGACAGCCCCTCCTGCCCATCCAGATAGGCTCGGACACGGGTCTTCCAGCCCATATGAGCGGCGCGGGCACGACTCAGCACCATCCGCACGTTGGAACCATCCTGAAACTGCCCGGCCAGATCCCCCAGCTTGTCCACCAGGGTCGCCACATGGCTGGCGATATGGGCGGTATCCCGCGCCACCAGCGTGGTGGCCTGGGAGATCTCGTGGACGCTGACGATGTTGCGGGTGATCTCGTCGCTCACCGAGGATTGCTCCTCCGAAGCGGCGGCGATCTGGGTGTTCATGTCGCGAATGCTGTTGACCGCCCCCTTGATCCGGCCGAGGGCTTCTCCCGCCTGATTGGCCCGCTCCACCGACTCCCCCGCTCGCGAGACGCTGTGTTCGATCATGGTCACCGTGGTGCCCACCGCCCGTTGCAGTTGCTCGATGGTGCCGCGGATCTCGGCGGTGGAGTGCTGGGTGCGCCCGGCCAGCGAGCGCACCTCGTCGGCCACCACCGCAAAACCGCGCCCCTGTTCACCGGCCCGGGCCGCCTCGATGGCGGCGTTGAGAGCCAGCAGGTTGGTCTGCTCGGCGATGGACTGGATCACCGCCAGCACAGAGCCAATCTGCTCGCTGGCCTTGGCGACCTCTTTCACCGTGTTGCCCGCGCTGGCGATCTCCTCGGCCAGCTGTTCGATCATGTTGACGCTCTGCTGCACCACCTCATCGCCGGTGACCGCCTGATTGTCCGCTTCGTTGGCCGCTTCGGCCGCCTGTGCCGTGTTGTTGGCTACCTCGTGTACCGTGCTGGTCATCTCGGTCATGGCGGTGGCGAGCTGGGTGGTCTGCTCCTGCTGGCGCGTCATGCTGCCAAGGTTGCCCGCCGCACTGCGCGACAGCCGCTCGCTCTCGCCAGCCAGTTCGCCCAGAGTCGCGGTGAGCTGGCTGATGGTGTCGCGGATCTTGGCAACAAAGCCATTGAACGCCGACCCGAGGCGGCGGATCTCCTCCGGCCCCGCCACCGGCAGCTTGCTGCCAAGATCGCCGGAGCCATTGGCCAGCGCCTCCAGCGCCTTGACGCTGTCGAGCAGCGGTCGATTGATGCGATTGAGTGCAAACGCCATCACCATGGCAATCACCAGAGCCCCTATCAGAGAGATGATCGCCATCTGCCAGCCCTGACGAGCCAGATCGGCCGCGACCAGACTGTGATCCCGGGTCAACTCGATGATACCGACCGCCTTGCCTGAGTAATCGCGCAGGGGCGCCGCCATCACCAGCAAATCACTCCCCTGTTGCGTCATATTGACGAAACGTTCCTCACCGGCCAGTACCGGCTGATACCACTCCATCGCCTCACCAAGCCGGGATGTGCCAACCAGCGTCACTAGTTTGCCCTGCTCAAACAGATAGATGGCGAGCTGCACCTGCTTGTCCAGCAGTTGGCCAAACAGTTTTTCATCCAGAGCACGACCAAACTCCACCGAACCGACCGGCTGCCCGTTGAAGGTGACCGGCACGACCCCGCGCAAACCGGTACCAGCCACGCCAATCTCCAACCCGCCAACGGCATGATGCTCGCGATTCACCTCAACCACAGTGGGGCGAATGGCAGAGAGGTCATCACCGTGTTTTTCAGGCTTGTGTACCCGATAGAGGGAAGTGGCTGGCGGCAAGTGGAACTGGAACTGCTCGATCCCCTGCGCCTTGATAGCGGGCCAGAGCGGATCAAACAGATTGGCGAGGGTCTGCCAATCCTTGTCGGCCACCGCCTTTGCTGCATCCGGCCGCTGGGCGATCAGGGTCGCCGCCAGCACGGTTTCATGGCTGGTGTTTTTGATCACCGCTTCCACATTCTGGAGCTGGCTCTGCAGTGCAGCCTGCTCGGCCGCGAGCGCCCGCTGGCGATTTTCAAACAGATTAAAGGTAAGCAGCACCACGGCGAGCAATACGATGCCGCCGATTGCCAGCAGCGTGATCTGGTGACCCAGCTTGCGAGGGGGGAACATAAGACACCATCCTTGACAGTCATACCCAACCTACAGGATGGAACGGTTAAGTCGGGAGTCCATCAGAACTTAACCCTTTGTTGATATTGATCAAACGATTAACAGGCAAAATGCGAGGTGGGTCAAACGGGGGGAATGTTTATCATATGGGCTGGAATTGGGTCTTGGTGCATACAACTGACAGTTTTCAGTCCAACACAACGATCACACTGCAAAATTTGGAGATCCCCCTTCAATCCCCCACCTTGGTTACCAAAGCACAACAAGGAGTTTTATTAAGGCTTCCAGCTGAAAAGGTTCCGTTGGGAGCTTCATTGGTATACGATACAGGCCCCACAAAAAAACATTAATAATCATAAACTTAATAAGGCTGTCATGACAAAGTATCACATTGTTGCTGTGACTATCGCAGCAAGCTTGACACTTGCGGGTTGTGCAAGCGAATCCTCCCGAACACTTGAAGTTGCCAAAGTGACCTCTTACCAGACCCAATACCAAGGCACTCGCAGCCCCATTTCTGTGGGCAAGTTTGATAATCGCTCAAGCTACATGCGCGGTATATTCTCCGATGGTAACGACCGCCTGGGTAGCCAGGCCAAGACAATCCTGATCACCCACCTGCAACAAACTGGCCGTTTCAGTGTTCTGGACAGAGCCAACATGGAAGAGTTGCAAGCGGAAGCAGGGCTCAAGAAAGAGACTCAGACGCTGAAAGGCGCCGATTACGTCGTCACAGGCGATGTCACTGAATTTGGCCGAAAAGCGGTGGGAGATCATCAGCTGTTTGGCATTCTCGGCAGGGGCAAATCGCAGATCGCCTATGCCAAAGTCAACCTCAACATCGTCGATGTCAAAACGTCAGAAGTTGTTTTCTCGTCACAAGGGGCAGGCGAATTCGAGCTTTCCAACCGCGAAGTTATCGGTTTTGGTGGCACGGCCGATTATGACTCCACACTCAATGGCAAGGTGCTCGACCTGGCGATTCGTGAAGCCGTAAACAATCTGGTCTCTGGCATCCAGAACGGTGCCTGGCAACCGGCTCGCTAAGGGGGAATCAATGAACAAAATGCGTCAAGGACTCTGTCTGGCTTTTGCCCTCTTCAGCTACGGTTGTGCGACCCCACCCAAGCCCCTGTACAACTGGGGTGAATATCAGGACTCGGTCTACCAGAACCTTGAAGAAAAAGATAACGGTGAACAGATCGATCGGCTTGAGAAAAACCTGCAAGAAGCCAATGGCAAAGGGGAAAAGGTGCCGCCCGGTTTCCATGCTCATCTGGCCATGCTTTATGCCCAGCAGGGGCGTGACAACCTCGCACTGGAACACTTCGAGAAAGAGAAGCAACTCTTCCCAGAATCAACCACTTTCATTAATTTTCTGCTCACCCAGAAGCAAGGAGCAGCCAAATGAAAAAGTTACTGATTTCCATCATGGGCTCACTGCTACTGGCTGGTTGCGCATCCCAACAAGCTGCGTATGACTACACAGCATTTCGGGAAAGTCACCCTACATCCATTCTGGTTTTGCCTCCCGTAAACCACAGTCCAGATGTTAAAGCCAGCAATAGCCTGCTCTCCCAGAGCACCATGCCACTGGCCGAGTCTGGCTATTATGTTTTCCCGGTCTCACTGACCAACGAAACCTTCCGTCAGAACGGCATGACTGTTGCGGAAGATATCCACTCTTTACCCATCAGCAAACTGCATCAGATTTTTGGTGCTGATACCGCGCTCTATCTGGACATCACCGAATATGGCAGCAGCTATATGGTGGTCTCGAGTGAAACAGCCGTGACAGCGAAAGCAAAATTGGTGGACCTGCGTAACGGCAAAACCATATGGGAAGGTACAGCCCGCGCTTCAAGCGCAGAGCAAAAGTCCAATGGTGGTGGTAGCCTAGTTGGCATGCTGGTCGTCGCTGTCGTTGACCAGATCACCAACACTGTGATGGACAAGGGCCATGATATCGCAGGGATAACCAGTTTCAGACTGCTAAGCGCAGGTATGCCTAATGGCATCCTGTATGGCCCCTACTCACCGAAATACAACACACAAAAATAACCATTCCTGCTTCTGACAGAAGTGAGGATAAGCAGAGTTGCTTGGGGAAAATCCTCTTGTACTCCAGCCAGCGAAAACAAAAACCCCCTCGTGACAGAGGGGGTTTTTCGTGTTGGCAACGGGTGCGGATTAACGCAGCGGTTTGACCGAGCGACGGACGATCAGCTCGGGCTGTACCGTCATCGATTCCACTTCCAGCTCCTTGTTGCGGATCCGGCTGACCAGATGCTTCACCGCCAGCTGGCCCAGTTCGGCCTTTGGGTGGCGGATGGTGGTCAGCGGCGGGCTGGAGAAGCGCGCCATCTCCACATCGTCGTAGCCGATGATGGAGATATCGTCCGGCACCTTGACTCCGGCTTCCCAAGCAGCGCAAATCGCGCCGATCGCCATGGGATCGTCAAAGGCAAAGACCGCGGTCGGACGAGGCTGCAGGGCCAGGATGCGCTGCATGGCATCGAAGCCGCTCTGGCTCTCGTAGTCCCCTTCAAAGACCTGTTCATCTTTAAGGGTCAGACCGTGCTCGCCCAGCGCATCACGTACCCCGTCCAGTCGCTGCTGGGTGGTCGGCTTGGAGAGCTGGCCAGTGATGCAGACGATGTCGCGGTGCCCCAGCTCCAGCAGATGGCGAACGGCCATGCGGGCGCCGATGCGGGCGTTGTCGTTGATGACGTTGGCGAAATCGCACTCCGTGCCCCAATCCAGTACCACCTGCGGCACGTTCTTGTGGATGCGCAGCATGTCACGCAACGGGGTGTCGATATCGGTACCCAATACCAGCAGGCCATCCACCCGTTTTTCCATCAGCATTCTCAGATAATGCTGTTGGCGAGGCGGCTGGTTTTCGGTGTTGCAGAGGATCAGGCTGTAGCCCTGTTCGAAGCAGTACGCTTCAACCCCTTGCACCACTTCTGCGAAGAAGGGGTTTACGCTGGTGGTCACCAGCATACCAATGGTCTTGGTCGAATTTATTTTAAGACTGCGCGCTACCGAGTTGGGCGCGTAGTTGAGTTCTGCCACCGCCTCAATCACTTTCTGGGTCGCGTCTTCGCTGACCCGCCGAGTGTGGTTGAGCACATGTGAGACGGTGGAGATGGATACGCCTGCGCGCGAGGCGACATCCTTGATAGTGGCCATCTCTGTCTCCTGACTGTCAAAGGCGGAACATTAGCAGATTTCCCGAATAAAGGCTTGGTTTTAACGAGCTCTGCCACGGAATTGTCAATGCCGGCTAATTTAGGCGCTCATTTCTGTTTGCGCAAATGGATTCTGGTCAAAATGGGAGCGCTGTCAGAGTAAAATATCGCCAGATTAATCCTCTGGCGTTTGTCAGAATCGCCTCTCGTTACCAAGATGTTAAGTCAATAAATCAAAATTAAGCTCTGATTAGCCAAAAATAACAGGTCATTTATTTCAAAATCCGCCCATCCAACCCCCTCTGGTTAGTATCTTTAACAGCTTGTTATTGCCCCGTGAGGAATGATAGAACCATACCTATAGCCGGATGCACGGGATGTAGATCCGGAATGGCACACGGAAATGAAACAATCCACTGATTAAGGGACGAATCAATGCATAAGTTGAGCAAAATCACAGTTGGCGCAGCGGTTTCTTTGGCTCTGTTTGGATCGATCTCCATCGCTCACGCGGCAGACACCATCAAGATCGGTATCGCAGGCCCGGTCACCGGTCCGGTAGCCCAGTACGGGGACATGCAGTTCACCGGCGGCAAGATGGCGGTCGAGCAGATCAACAAGGCTGGCGGTATCAATGGCAAGCAGATCGAAGCGGTCGTCTATGACGATGCCTGCGATCCCAAACAGGCGGTGGCTGTCGCGAACAAGGTGGTGAACGACGGCGTCAAGTTTGTGGTCGGCCACCTCTGCTCCGACAATACCCTGCCCGCCTCCGACATCTATGAAGACGAGGGGATCCTGATGGTCACCCCCGCCTCCACCAACCCCAAGATCACCGAGCGCGGTTACCAGCTGACCCTGCGCACCATTGGTCTGGATAGCGATCAGGGCCCGACTGCCGCCAAGTACATCATCGAGCAGGTCAAACCCCAGCGCGTGGCCGTTATCCACGACAAGAAGCAGTACGGTGAAGGGATCGCCTCCAGCGTCAAAGCGGCGCTAGACAAGGCTGGCGTGAAAGTGGTGGCCTTTGAAGGGATCACCGCAGGTGACAAGGACTTCTCCGCCCTGATCGCCAAACTGCAGAAAGAGAACGTCGATTTCGTTTACTACGGCGGCTATCACCCTGAGCTGGGTCTGATCCTGCGTCAGGCTGGCGAGAAGGGGCTGAAAGCCAAGTTCATGGGCCCGGAAGGGGTGGGTAACAAGGATATCTCCGCCATCGGTGGCCCGGCTTCCGAAGGCCTGCTGGTGACCCTGCCGAACAAGTATGATCTGGTGCCTGCCAACGCCCCGCTGGTGGCGGCGTTCAAAGCCAAGGGTCAGGACTCCTCCGGCCCGTTCGTCTGGACTACCTATGCCGCGGTGCAAACCCTGGCAGCCGGTATCGCCAAGGCGGGTGAAGATGACCCGGCCGCCGTTGCCGCCGCCATCAAGGCTGCGCCGATCGATACCGGGATGGGCCCC